>JAZFSW010000210.1:0-3349 GCA_036446375.1 Desulfobacterales bacterium
AGGATCGATTGTCTCTTCTGTCGATTCAGATCGTATTGGCAAGATGATTGAAGACCAATCCATATCGGGGGGAATGATCCCCAAAATCGAATATGCACTGGACGCGCTGGAAAACGATGTCGGGAAAGTACATATTATCAACGGTGGAAAACAACATGCCCTTTTGTTGGAGCTGTTTACCGACAAGGGTGTTGGAACGGAAGTGATCCTATGACCACAGCACGCATGAAGCAGGCCGATGAGGTTATTGCCGCAACCTATACCCGGTTCCCAATTACCCTTGTCAGAGGCAGCGGATGCACGCTCTGGGATAGTAACGGGAAATCCTATGGTGACTTTGTTGCCGGTATTGCCGTGTGCAACCTCGGCCATGCTCACCCTAAAGTAGCCAGAGCACTGGCCGACCAGGCCAATACTCTTGTCCATGTATCCAACCTCTATTATACCGTCCCGCAGGTCGATCTGGCATCCCGGCTGGTTGAAAACAGTTTTGCCGATCGTGTTTTTTTCGGAAATAGTGGAGCTGAAGCCAATGAAGCAGCGATAAAGCTTGCCCGAAAATATGGCACTGAGAAGAAGGGAAGCCAATGCTATCGGATTATTGCGATGGAGCTATCGTTTCACGGTCGGACCATGGCGACGCTTTCGGCAACCGGACAGGAGAAGATTCGTCAGGGATACGAGCCCATCCTCAATGGCTTTGATTTTGTCCCCTTCAATGACATCGACGCCCTTCGGGAAAAGATCGACGGATCAACATGTGCGGTACTTCTCGAACCGATACAGGGCGAAGGCGGGATTCACTGTCCGGATCCCGACTATCTGAAAGCGGTAAGAGCGCTGTGTAATGAAACGGATACACTGCTGATCTTTGATGAGATACAAACCGGTATCGGTCGCACCGGAACCCTTTTTGCCTATGAGCATTTTGGTGTTCAACCGGATATCATGACCCTTGCCAAAGCGCTGGCAAACGGACTTCCCATCGGTGCGATGCTGGCAACCGAGGATGTCGCTGCCGCCTTCGGACCCGGTGCCCATGCCTCGACTTTCGGCGGAACACCGCTTGTCGCCGCTGCATCCCTGGAGGTCCTGCGATGCCTGGAAGAGGACCGGGTCATCGAGCATGGCCAACAGATCGGTGACTATTTCAAGGAACAGCTTCTCGGGCTCAAAGAAAAGCACCGGGTCATCAGAGATGTTAGGGGCCTCGGACTCTTACTGGGCATGAGAATGGATGTCGACGGGGGCCCATTTGTCACGGAATGTATGGAACGCGGATTTCTTATCAACTGCATTCAGGGCAATATATTGCGGTTCATTCCCCCGTTGATTGTCGAAAAAGACCAGATCGATGCACTGATAACCTGCCTCGATGAAATCTTCTCAGACCAAGGCTAAGGCGCCGGGGGCGGGCACCTGATTGGAGAAGCGCTACCTTTAGCCCATGGCCACCCGTCTGATCGTTTAGGAAGCAACGTGAATCGGTTGGGGTAAGAGCCCGCCATCTGCTTCGCCTACAGATGAGGCGGGCGAGGCGGCTCGTTTCGGTTGTGTAGATGGGTTGCGAAAGGGACGCAACCGGAAACCGATTGACCAGACCAGTTGCGCAACCGATCAACCAACACCGAGATTCTGGTGTGGTTTCAAAAGAGGCACGCATGAAGAAAGACATCCGAACACTGCTGGATCTGACCAAAGCCGATATTGATGCGCTGTTGGCTCAGTCGATTGATATGAAGGCACTGGCGAAAAAGGGTGTTCCCAATGATTTGCTGAAGGGCAAGACCCTTGGCATGGTTTTCAACAAGGCATCGACACGCACGCGGATATCGTTTGAAACAGCGATGATCCAGCTGGGTGGAAGCCCGATTTTTGTCAGTGAACAGGATACACAAATCGCACGGGATGAGCCGGTATCGGACACGGCACGTGTGCTCTCCCGGTATCTCGACGGACTGGCCATCCGGACCTATTCCCAGGATTTGCTGGAGACATTTGCCGAATATGCGTCGATACCGGTGATTAACGCTCTTACCGATCTGTATCACCCCTGCCAGATTCTAAGCGATCTGATGACGATTGTCGAATATAAGGGAGGCTATGAGGGCCTGAAAATTGCCTGGATAGGCGACGGCAATAACGTAGCCAACTCCTGGATAAATGCCGCATCCATCATCGGCCTTGACCTGGTTCTGGCATGCCCGGATGCCTACCGTCCTGCCGGCGCGATTGTCGACCCGGCCGTGGGTGCCGACTGTGGCACGATAACCCTAACCGATGATCCTGCCGAGGCCGTAGCCGGTGCAGATGTGATCTATACGGATGTCTGGGCCAGCATGGGCCAAGAACATGAACACCGGCTGCGTAAGAGAGCCTTTGAGTCCTTTATGGTCAATGAGCAGCTGGTTGCCAAAGCAACCAAAGAGGTCATTGTTATGCACTGTCTTCCCGCCCACCGGGGAGAAGAGATCAGCGAAGCGGTTCTGGAAGGGCCCGCATCGGTCGTCTGGGACCAGGCGGAGAACAAACGCCATATGACCAAAGCCATTCTCGCCATGCTGATGGGTGGCATCACATAGCACATAACACCGTGATCGGGCCCTTTGACTCAATTGCGTAATACACCACCGGTAAAAGGAGTTCCATCGTGACAGATAGCGTAAGCAAAGTGGTTCTTGCCTATTCAGGCGGACTGGATACATCGGTGATATTGAAATGGCTGATCGAGACCTATCAATGCGAGGTCATCGCATTTGCAGCCGATGTCGGCCAGGAGGAGGAGCTAGACGGCCTGGAGGACAAAGCGCTGAAGACCGGCGCCTCGAAGGTCTATATCGACGATCTCAGGGAAAGTTTTGTAAGGGATTATGTTTTCCCTGCTTTTCGTGCGAACGCCATCTATGAAGGGCAATATCTCCTCGGGACCTCTCTTGCCAGACCGATTATCGCCAAACGTCAGGTGGAGATTGCGAAGATCGAACATGCCGATGCCGTTAGCCATGGGTCCACGGGGAAGGGCAACGATCAGGTGAGATTCGAACTCTCCTATCTCGCGTTGAACCCGGAGATCAAGATCATTGCGCCGTGGCGGGAATGGGATTTGAACTCCCGAACATCCCTGATGGACTTTGCGAAGAAACACGGCATCGACGTGCCAACCACCCTTAAGAAACCCTACAGCTGCGACAGAAATCTGCTTCACATCAGCTATGAAGGTGGCGTGCTTGAAGATCCCTGGGCGGAAGCACCAGGAGATATGTATACCCTCAGCGTGCCGCCGGAAAAAGCGCCGGATGAGGCAGAGGAGATCGAAATAGCCTTTCAACAGGGCAACCCGGTGTCGATA
>JAZFSW010000211.1:0-2596 GCA_036446375.1 Desulfobacterales bacterium
ATAATCCTGAATCATGGCAAGGTGAAGGGGATTCGGGGAGTCACAGCCTTGACAATCCGCTATCTCAATGCCCCGTTCGATAGTGCCCGAGTTGATTTCAAGTTGCACATCGTTAAGGTAGACGGCCCTGGCATCTTCACTGACAAATTCCAGATGAGCCGAAAATTCATCTCCTTCAAATCGGCGAACAAGGGTATCTGAGGAGACGATAGCCTCCACCCGTCCATATCCTTTCATGTACGATGAAAGCAGAACACTGTTTGCATTGCGAAAACCATCCGCATGCAGGGCTTCGGGTCCCAATGCATCCAGCGTCTGTTCAATAATTGAACGGTCGGCTCCATCTCTGATGTCAAGCCGACCATTCCCCGGAGCCGGGTCCACCGGCGGCAATAGCGCCAGGGCCCGATCGATATCGTCGTTAACCTCTTCCCAGGACTTGAAATAGAGGGTGGCCTTCAGGGCGTCCCCACAACGCACCCGGGTAACGATGGAGGTGATGATACCTGCGCCCCGTTTTAAGTAATCCCCCTGAAAAAGACTGTTGGTAAACGTGCTCTTGCCGGATTTCACAGAGCCCACCACGGCGACACGCAGAATCTCTTCAGACACCTGCTTTTCAATGCTCCGAAGTGTCTTCTCCCAATCGTCGAAAGAATGTGCCGGCGTCTCCGGAATGGCTCTTGCCAACCGTATCAGGGAAGACAGATCTCGATTCGCATCGATGATGTCACGATGAAGTTCTTGAAGATTATCCATGGCTATCTCTATGGCGGGAAGTGCGCCCGCGGCATCCGTTCAACTGATTAAATTAATAAGATAAATCCGGTGCTATCACGCGCCTGATGCGCTGTCTTAGCCTACCCATGCGACCATTAGGCATAATGCCTTGAAATGGTTAAGGTTCTGTGATACATATGTGCTGCAATGGTAACCATACCTATGGGAAGGTTGGGGTTTTGAGCGCGCATACTTCCGCAATAAGCCGCTTCCTGATACAGAACGCCATGATGAAGGGAAGAATAGATAAATGTCTGAAAAACATCCGGAATGCCCATTATATAATCCTTTGAATTGCAAAGAGTATTATAATCCGAAGCTCTGTGCATTTGTAAGGAAGGATAAGACCTGCCTAAAAAAGAAAAAGCCCAAGACAAAGGCAAAGTGACACATTAAGCATCAGTGGACGGGCCCACACGGCGTAACGTTACATTCCAAGCACCTCTTTGTGCAGCAAAACCGGCTCCCCGTAATCTCTCTTATCATGCATGGCCTGCAACATCAGACAGCGATGCAGGATCGATTCCCATTTTTCTGACCGCCACTTCCCATCGTGATTCTATCGGGGTATTGAAGATAATCTCTTCCGCAATGTCATCGGTCAGCCAGTCATTTCTCAAGACTTCCGCCTCTATCTGACCCGGCCCCCACCCGGCACATCCCAGACTAATCAGAAAAGACTCGGGCCCATTGTCCTTTCCAATCGCCTCAAGTATATCCCGCGTGTTGCTCAGAGCAAGGGTCGGCGAAATCAGATAAGATCCCTGCCAATGAAAGGGCGGACCATGGAGTACGAAAATGGTACTGATATTCACCGGACCGCCGACATGAAGGGGAATCGATGACGCATGCGATGTCGAGTCTATCTTCAGCTCCTTGAAGATATCCTTTCCGGACAAAGTAGGATAGATCCGATTGACAACAATACCCATCGCACCTTCCTGGTTGTGCTCGGCGAGACAGGTAACGGTTCTGGCGAAATTGGGGTCCGCCATCTGTGGCATAGCAAGGAGAAACTGCCCCTTCAACATTGATGATGCATGCACTTCCACAGGATCCTCCAAACGCGGGGCCGATGGTTGTGCCCCATCCCATAAACATGGGTTTCGATTTGACAGACAAAGCAGCTATACATATAATCGGGTAATACCTGACACCCGCACATAAAGGCCGTTCGGCTCGTGCAGGTGTCAAGGGAATTAGTGTTTGATCCAATAATATAGTCGTAAACCACTTGTCAATCAATGAATCGCTTTATTGACTGTCACCCCCCCAATTGAGGCGTCACATCTAGCGCATATGAATGATGGAACTGACCCGATAGACCGAATGCGAACCGATGCCACAGCTATTTTCATGGCAGGGGTGGAAGCTGTAGCACCCGGGGCAGGGGTGAAGCGATATTGCCGCTATGAAGATAACCGGCTCTGGGTGGCCGACAACGCCTATCTCCTTTCCCGCTATGACCACCTGTATGTGGTGGGTGCCGGCAAAGGGTGTGCCCCCATGGCAGCGGCCATAGAAGACATCCTCGGCCCAAAGATAACCGGGGGGATCATCAATGTAAAATACGGCCACGCCACCGCCCTGGACCATATAAGCCTGGTTGAAGCCGGTCATCCCCTGCCCGATGAAAAGGGGGAAAACGGCTCCGGCGCAATACGGGACCTGCTGGAAACGGCCGGCAAAGATGACCTGGTGATATGTCTGCTGTCTGGCGGGGGATCGGCACTGCTTCCCCTGCCGGTTGAAAACCTTACCCTGAAGGACAAACAAGACACCACGGATGTGCTTCTGTCCTGCGGGGCCAGGATCC
>JAZFSW010000212.1:0-4224 GCA_036446375.1 Desulfobacterales bacterium
AATTCTTCGCAATTCAGGGTTTAGTCGCAGGCTTCGACAAAGAAGGGCAGCTGAGCCGGTTGAGCCGTTCCGGCGATCTGAATGGCACCGATTGAATTCCCGGTTTCGGCCAGAATCAACGATTCCGCAAAAAAGGACCCCATGTAGAAACAGGTAGCCGGTTTTTCACGTACCATCATACCCGACAGATAGGCTACATAGCCGAATTGCTCATCGGTGACATAGTAGATCAGGTCCGGGTTGAACGCATCGGGTCGGCCGGCCGACAGGAATGCGGCCTGGACCGTTTCCCGGGCAGTGGTCATCACCAGAGCCCTGCTGGTAGGCACTTCCAGTTTGGCCTCATAGCTAGCGGCAGTCTTGGCCACCTGCGATAGAATCGTCATGCCGGCAATGGTCTGCATATCGTTGATGTCCTGTATGCCAGGCACAAAGAGGATCGACCGACCCATTTCGGTAGCACGACCCACTGCTTCAATCACCGCTTCCAAACCGGCTATCTTGCGAACATACAGCGGTTTGCCACTGCGGGCAACCTGAATGTAATAGACGACCGAACCACAGATGGCGATAACGATCGATAACAGGAAGAATCGTGTGCCGTCAAATCCCTGCCTGACCGGTTGTGCCGCCGCCCGGGTTACGGCAGCAGCCGATTCAACGCCATTGGTTCCAACCGCCACGATTTTGATGCCATACCGCGTTGCGCGGTTCAACTTCCCCAATACAAATGTATGGGTACCGGCCGGTAAGATGGTAATGAATCTGTATTTTGTGTTCCGATCGGCAGCAATACCCGCATTGGCCGCTGCAAGCGCTTCATCGGCCGACGATTGTCGCATTTCCCTGATGCGGGCCAGCAATTCCGGATGGTCATGGGGTATTGCCTGCCGATCGGCTTCTGCAAAAAGTGCGGCCGTTGCGGTCTGCTTCGCATTATCTGCCGCCATGGCACGGGCATCGGCTTCCTCCTTCATCGCTTCTGCTTCAGAAAGGGTCCGATAGATCTTATAGGTGGCAACCGTGCGCGGATCGTCAACGGACACGGTCCAGCTTACATCCAATCGTGTTCCTTCGTCCCACGGATGATCCGCAGCAACAACATCGGTCGGTGGTGCCGGACCGTCTTCCTGAGCCCAGACCGTGGTGGCCAACAGGAGTATAACAAGGGATGCCTTGAATAGGTAGGTTGGTTTCATATGGCTCCTAGGCTTCAATCAATTCTACATTTGCACGCGGAATGGTGACGATTTCACCAGCATCGAAGATCACTTTCAGAACCCGCGCTTTCGTGCCTGATGCGAGCCGTTGAGGTTCCGGTGGTAATTCATGAACCTTTCCAATCTTTCCAAAATATGGGTCACGCACAATACGTACGGGACAGCCGATTTCCAGAATACCAGAAACGTGGGTCTCGTCAACTGTTAATTTGGGGGCAGCATCGTCGGTTGGGATGATGATTGCAGGCCGAATGACGCCGGCACGAATCTGGGTCGCACCGGTAATCGAGGCCCCTGCACCATTTCGCGATTCTAACAGCGTAAAGGTGCGCTCGGCCATGGCGATATCCCCGAATCCCTCGGTGATTATCAGTGTAATCCCCAGTTCTTCCGAACCGGTAATCGCAACGCCCAGGTCATATCCCAGGAACGTCTTCAAGTCCTGATCGTCAAGGCCGCCGGATACGATACCGGAAGCCCCTATTTCGACCGCCTTTTCTATCGCCTCCACGGTCATCCGGGCGCCGCCAATAACGATCTGGCCCTTCATATCGGGAGTGATCAGGTCCGCAGTCAATCGTTGATCCATGCGACTGCAGACCATTCGGATATCGCCAAACGTTTCCCCGCCCACACCGAAGATCCCTTGTATAAAGGTACAATCGGATTCAACGATTACGCCCTGATTCGGGATAACCTCAATAACCTCACCAGCGGTGAAGGCCAATACCTGTACCGGCTGGGCTTTACCACGCAGGATCACCTGACCGGTTATTTCCGAAATGGTTTCCACTTGCCCTGAATCCCGACAGTAACACTGATTCTTGAAGAAACCGAAAATACCATTGGTTTCGGCAAGGATATCGCCTGCCACAACCTTATCCCCGACAGCAACACACATGCATTCAGCTACATCCCGAGGCGGAAGGGAGAGCAGGTTGGAGACATTTACCGGAATCACATCCCCGGGCATGAAGGTTTCCGCAACGACCTGCTGGGCGGTGACAATATCCCCTTTTTCAACCCGTACTTCACCTGGAACAGGCAGTGAGCGATGGCGCTGAATCACCGTCCTTTGTCTTACCTGTAACCCCGGTGCATAGGCATGGGCTTTGTTTTCAGATGCTTTTGGTTTACCGGTGGACGTGTCATCGATTTCAACCGGTGGATACAGATTAAGGGCGCTGACCCACCCATCGACCCGCGTCTGACTGGCTTTGACATCCTCGGGCAAGGTCAGGGGACGCCCGCGGCCGTCAAGGATCAGGCCAACCGTGCCACCGCGAACCGTGCCAACCACTTTCTTGCCGGGTCCGTTGCCGGCATTGAACGTCTTGGCCGGTTCGATGGTGATTTCTGCTGTCTCTGTTTCGCCCAGAGGCAATAATTGAATCTCGCCATAGACAATATCCCCCTTTTCATTCAGGGAAGCACCGCGGATCGAATAGGAAAAACACCGTTTTCCCGGTTTACCATGCCCTGCAGGAGCAACCACACTGCCCAGATAGATCAAACAATCCTTTTCAAATACTTCCATTGCCGCCCGGGGGTGAACCTGCGCTGCGACACCCAGGTGCGGCATCATGAAGATACTGTCTTTGGCCAAGGTGGTGATGCCTTCCGGCTGAAAAGCATCGATCAGCATCAGCGCCGTCTGGTGCATCTGAGGGGCGTGGGACAAAACACCGCCGGAGGCCACCAGCAGATTCAGTTTCATATTATCGACAATCGTCTGGCCACCGGTTTTCTGGATGAAGGTATCCCCGACGGTGCGCTGCTGTTGTACACCCTTGAGGGTGGTGGCAAATTCTTTATGCTGGATATAGGCCAGACGCAGGGCTTCCCGGGCAACGGCCTGTTCGAACACCAGCGCTTCTTTTGTTTGGGGGAGCGTGGTCGGGCGGATCATTTTGTTCTTAACCCGGTTACGCAATTCCCGCTCGTCCATGTCCAGATGTACCCAGCGCACGATATTGGGCATCGTTGCTTCCGCACATACATTGGAAATGGAATAACTCATTCCCAGGTTCGCGCTCACGGTCCGGTTGAAGGTGCCATCGAAAACGCTGAATATATCTGTGGTAGCCCCCCCGATATCAACGCCAACGACATTGATGCCCTGCTGGTCGGCAATGGTCTTGAGGATATTGCCCACGGCTGCCGGTGTGGGCATAATCGGTGCATCCGTCCACGTCATCAGTTTATTGTATCCGGGAGCATGCGCCATCACATGTTCCAGGAACAGGTCATGGATTGAATCCCGGGCCTGACCCAGATTCTCCCGCTCCAGAACCGGGCGGAGATTATCGACAATGGTCAGTTCGTAGTCTTTTTCAAATAATTTTTGTATCTTATCCTGAGCCTGGTTGTTGCCCGCATAGATAATAGGCAGTTTGTATTGGGACCCAAAGCGGGGTTGTGGTTTGGCAGGGGCAATCAATTCGGCAATCTGCAGAATATGGGTCAGCGTTCCGCCGTCGGTTCCTCCGGACAGGAGCATCATATCGGGGCGCAGTTCGCGGATACGCTGGATCTGTTCGTGGGGTTTGCGATTGTCATTGGCGGCGATCACATCCATAACAATGGCGCCCGCTCCCAGGGCGGCGCGCTTGGCACTGGCAGCGGTCATTTCGGCAATCACACCGGCAACCATCATCTGTAAGCCCCCACCGGCGCTGGATGTGGATATGTACAAATCACATCCTTCGGCATCGCTTGCAGGCTGAATAATCTTGCCCTTTTCATCGATAAGACGTCGTCCGGCAAGATCCGAAACTTCCGTAACCGAGTTGACCACACCTACCGTGACATCGGCAAAGGGCTCTTCAACGGTGGAGGGTGCTTCCCCCCTGTGCGTCTGGCGATATACACCGTCAATTTTCTGGATTAGGATCGCTTTGGTGGTGGTGCTGCCGCAATCGGTTGCAAGAATAATATTGATGCCCTCTGGATCTCTATTGCCCATTACTGATTATTTCCTTTCGTTAGCGGTCCCATAGAAAGT
>JAZFSW010000213.1:0-4887 GCA_036446375.1 Desulfobacterales bacterium
TTCCAGATTTCAAGCCCTGATGGAGGCCTTTCTCCTGCCGAAATCCGATAGAAGCAACATGATCGCAGCCAATAGTAAACCCGATAGTTTCGAATATACCATTCAGCCCGGTGATACATTATCGGAGATAGCCAGCCGGCACTATCATGCAAGCTCACACAATATTGCGGCTGCTAATCAGATAGACGATCCGGGCAAGATACGAAGCGGTCAGAAAATTCGAATTCCCATACCCGATGGCTACACCAAGACCGAGATCCAGGATCGATTGGATCATCCGGAGCAATACCTGAAGCCGGATTCATCGGCTGCCACCAATCCCGGCGAGGCAACAGAATGGATAGAACACACGATCCAACCCGGCGATACGATATGGGCACTGGCCGTCCGCCGGTATCATGTGAAAATTGACGATATCATCAGGGACAACCAGATAGCAGACCCAAGGAAGATCCGACCCGGTCAGAAGCTCAGGATCCGTATACCCAAATTGCCCGAAGAGGCAGAGGTGGTAGCCAGTTGGTATGGCGAGAAATACCACGGAAAGACCATGGCCAATGGTGATACATTCAATATGCATGCCGATACCATTGCCCATAAGGATCTGCCACTGGGCACCCAGGTGGAATTGACCAACCCCTCTACCGGTGAAAAGGCCCTCTCTGTTATTACCGATCGTGGACCTTACATCAAAGGAAGGGACATCGACCTGTCTTTCAGTCTTGCCCAGAAGCTATCCATCATGGATAGGGGTGTCGGAAAACTACTCATGCGCGTTCTCGGATAAAGGGATAATGATCTGGAACTGTTCAGAAATCAGGCGGAAGAACCTTCTTATGAAAAGAATAGGTCAAGTTATTCACCTATAATACCGATGATGAATTGACAGGAGTGCTCATGTCCAAACTCAAGGCCACATTTCTGATTGCCGGGAGCGCTTCGTTCCTAAAGGCTTGACGCCTGAAAGAAGACAGAAAGCAGCCATTAAGACATGGCCGAATAGCTTCGCTGTAAACCAAGGGATCGATACAAGGTAAATTATGGCAGACACTATTGACCATACGCTACAGGAACGGCTTCAGGAAACACTTGGACACCTGATGCCACGGCTTATCGGAAGCAAACAGATTCTGATCGCGACACTTCTAAGCATCCTTGGTGTCGTTATCCTTGGGATTATCTTCGGCAGCGGTGTTATCCAGAGAGACCTTGTGCGTAACAGCGAGGATGGTTCGGTTCGTCAGGTGAAAAGCTATCTGTATAAAACATATCCGGGCCCCGATGGATTTCAAGTGATTAGATGGGGTGTGGTGGAAAAGAATAGTGGCGGAACCTATAAATATTCCGTTCGCTGCAAATACGCATCAAGCAATGAATACGGCGGATATGGCGTTCATGAAAAGATATTCAACTTCGACAGGAAGGGACACATCGTTGAGGTGATGGGCTTCTGAGGCGTTCGTGGCCTCGACATCGCCAACCTGTCATTAAAACAGCTAAAAGACCTTTCTGCGGCAAATACCTCCCTCCAAAAAGCAAGCCGCTAGACCCTTCTGCCAATAGGAACAACCCTCTGGTTTGGCTTCCCCAAGATACCGGACACACCGCGTCAAAACGTATTGCACTGGAAGCCCCTTTCTTGTATGCAGAAACATCATCTCGATTCGTTCCTGATTGGGTTAAGAAGCCCGATCCGTGATATGCAGGACCCGGCACCTTCAGGAAAGTGCGCCCGCATCCACATAAAGCCAATGCGCTATGAACCCGGAGGGTGAATAGATGAAGCGCTTCTTAAGTGACGCCCTGGAAGAATATGAAGAAAGAGATTTCAAGGATCTTGATCTATCCCACCGGTCGATGACTTCAAACAGGTTCTACGAATGCGACTTCCACAACTGTAATCTCAGTGAAGCAAATCTTAAGGACTGCCGATTTGTCGAATGCAGATTTTCAGTGTGCAATCTGAGCCTGGTCAAATTTCGGGAAGACTGTTCGTTTGTCGATACCGTTTTTGAGTCGTCCAAGATGGTCGGGATTGACTGGACCGCGGTATCGTGGCCGGCAGTCAAGCTGGCATCACCCATACAGTTTAGGGAATGCGATATCAGTATGTCCTTATTCACGGGGCTCAGTCTGAAAGAAATCGCCATCACCAAATGCCGGGCCAGAGATGTTGACTTTGAGGAGGCGGATCTGACTCAGGCCGACTTTGCAGGTACCGACCTTCTCAAAAGCCGGTTCATTCATACAAATCTGACCGAAGCCAATTTCACCCATGCAGATAGTTACAGCATCGATATCACCGTAAACAGAACAAAGAATGCCCGGTTTTCCTTACCCGAGGCCATTTCCCTGCTTTACCTACTGGACATAGACATCGTCGAGGAATTCTGAGGCGAGATCACTCATATGAAACACATTTGCATCTCTCACCGCCCGCTTCGGTCCTCTCGCTCACAGCGAGACCTACCGCAGAGGGCGCAGAGACAACTAACTAATATTACACAAGAAATCATCCTGGAACGATAATTGACTGGCCTATTGCTTTTCTCTGCGTTCTCGGCGCCTCTGCGGTGAAAGACCAAAGTTTCTTTTTCGATCAGACTGGCCCTCCCGCTTTCAGCGGGACCGCTTGTTTTTGAGCCAGAGGCGCCGCTCGTGTGAAACAAACCCAAACAGATCAGGAGGTCGTTATGAAAATGAGTTGCCTGCCCGTCACTTTCTTCGGCGAGATACTGCAGAAAAAAACCATGACCCGGGAAGATTGGATAAAGATAGCCGTGGCGCATGGCCTGGACGGCACGGAAGTTTATGATACATTTGTTGGTGATCTGGATGCATCGGGCATGGCAGACTTCGCTGATTTTGTGCATGACGCGGGGATGCAGGTTTCCATGTTTAGCGTCGAAAACGATTTTTCCCACCCGGAAAAACATGCGCAGGGGATTGCCCAGGTCCGGAATGCGGTCGATGCAGCGCTCATATTCAAAACCGATATCGTGCGGGTGACGGCGGCAAGCCCGTTTGGCGCCCTTGCCGTTGACCGCAAATGGCTTGCGAGTGCAAACCGGGAGGATGCGGTGCAATCCTGCGCCGATGGCCTGAGAGCTTGTCTTGACTATGCGGAAGAAAAACAGGTGATGCTTGCCCTTGAAGACCATCCGGATATCGGTTGGAATCTTGAGGAGTTCATGGCAATTCTCGAACGGGTCAACGATGAGCGTTTGAAAGTCAACCTGGACACCTCAAACGTCAGCCCCGATACGATCGTCGATCTGACCAAGCGTGTTGCAGACAGAGTGGTGCATCTGCATGTGAAGGATCGCTTGAACAACGATCACGGTATCGTTATGGGCACGGGTGAGGTGGATTTTGAGGGTATTTTCAGAGCCCTGAAAGGCGCCGGTTATGACGGCTGGATTTCATTGGAAGTCATGGCGGGGGGAAAGGAAAATCTCCGGCTGGCCGGCGAACATATCCGAAACGCATGGAACAATGCGTAATGGAGATTGACTGAAGTAACGGACCGCTGGTTCTACCACGGATTTCCACGGAATTTCACTGGGATCGAAAAGACATTGTATGCTGTTGTTTGCTGTTTCAGTGATCTATTCTGTGCCTTTCCGTGGTGAAAAAGGCATGGTGAGTTTCAGATAGACGTTTTTGGTACCTGAGAACCCTCAAGTGGACCCCACATCCCCAGACGGGATTGGGGCCCACACATCGATTCTTGTTTCAGTGCCACCTCTGGGTCACTGCTAATAGGTAACCATACCGCAATCAACCGTTAGGGACTGACCGGTAATGTTTCTTGCCTCTTCTGAGGCGAAAAACACAACGGCATGCCCGATGTCCTCTGCTACCAGCTCCCTCTTGATGGGACCCGGAGAGTTCTTGGCAGCATTGGGTTGGACATGTTTTTCGTAAAACTCCCTGGGCGTCATTCCCTTGTTTTCGGGTTTGCCATCGATTGCCTTTTGCATGAACCGTTCACTCATGCCGGAATAGATACCGCCGGGACAAACGCAGTTCACATTGATGTTATGCTTTCCGAGCTCCACGGCCAATGTTCGTGTGAAGTATATGGATCCGGCCTTGAACGCCCCGTATGGCATTTGCGAAGGAACGGTCAATCGGCCGGCAATCGACGATATGTTGATGATCTTGCCGCTCGCCTGCTTTATGAAATGAGGTGTCGCCGCTAGACTCACCAGAACCTGGCTCTTGAGATTGAACTCGTAGTCATCATCCCATTCCTTTATGTCTTGATCAACAAACGTTGGGCTCGTTCCCGTATAGAACGCTTCGGTATGAGCGCCGAAGTTGTTCACCAGAATGTCTATCTTGCCGAAGGTGTCCAGGGCCTTCTGAACGACACTGTCCGCTCCTTCTTTCGTTGTGACATCTGCTGCCACTGCCAGTGATTTTCGACCCAGCGCTTTGACCTCATCGGCAACCTTTGCTGCAGATTCTTCATGAAGGGTATTGATAACGATATCAGCTCCTTCCTTGGCCAGGCAGTGGACAATACCCTGACCGATTCCCTTGCCGGCTCCGGTGACTATGGCTACCTTGCCTTCCAGCTTCATCTTGCTCCTCTCTTCATCCCGGTGCGGTTTTCCTGTCCCCCGTACTGGCATTTCACGATGAATGTCCTTCCGGCCGACCGGTTCCCATAGTCTAGGTGCCTGGCGGAAACGTGTCAAGGACACCGCCCGGCTGGACCCCCGGCGGCGATGAGGCGAGCAGCTACCGCATCGAGCGCGGCGTCGGCGATCAGCCGTGGCTCGTGGAATGGGAACAGGTCGGCGAGGTCGACGGCAGTCAACACGAGTTCACCGACACGCCTGCGGCGAAGGTACTCACCTTCTACCGCGTCCTCGCCGT
>JAZFSW010000214.1:0-3237 GCA_036446375.1 Desulfobacterales bacterium
GCTGTGCCTGCTCCGCAGTCAGGGCGCGGAGCTGTTGCTGCTGTTCGGCGACTCTCTCCTCAGCGTTCTTGCCGGCGATGACCTCGCTTAGAGAACTAGCGATGCCGTTGATAAGATTGCGCTCCTCCCTGAGGAAGGGGCCTTCGTCGAGTGGCTCGCGTTCTTCCAGGTAGAAAACCTCTACTGCGCCACAGCGCGCGCCGTCGACAACAATGTCGCTACGTTGTTTCCAGGATAGTCCTATTTCATCTCAGAACCCACGACTACTACTCATCCCACTGCCGAAAATGAGCCCAGCGGGGGGGATCGCCGGGACCGGGATTCTTTCCATAAAAGACATCATCCATACGAGTGAAGAATCGCCGGGAAATCATATTTCTGCTAACCGATTCCGTGATAAGGCGATGGGGGAATGTCCTCTTGTGGCTCCAGGGGCAAACCCGCATGCAGATATTGCAATCACTGCCGATTTTTCCCCAATAATCATGACAGCTATCCGCATTGAGTTTCCATCGTCGGGTGCCCCCAGACGGTTCTGCGTCCCCCATGGGAATAGAACCAGACGGACAACAGACCGCGCACTTCTTACATATGCGGCAGAAATCCTGTACCCCAATGTCAGCCGGTTTGTCGGGAACAAGGGGCATATCGGTCGTCACCGCAGCAAGTCGTAGCCGTGGTCCCAGCTCCTTTGTCATCAGGTAGCCGTGTCGACCCAATTCCCCCAGGCCGGCATCTACGGCCATCGGCACAAGAAGGACATCGTAGTGACTCACATGTTGGGCCGATGCACCATAGCCGAGATTGGCGATATAGGATGCGAGCATCGTAGAGATAATGGCCCCCTGGGAGTAGTTTCGCATGGTCTCAACCGTCGACCCCGAACGGGGAGCCGACCGCACCATCTCATAGGTCATTTCTGTCGCAAACACGACGACATAGGGGTGGGTCACGGTGATCTGCTGGCCCCATTTTTCTTCATCCCGTCGAGACCCCATACCCCGGTGAGAATAGACCCAGAGCGGATTGATCTTGGTTACACCCACCAGATCGGCA
Source organism: Desulfobacterales bacterium (assembly GCA_036446375.1). Taxonomy (GTDB): domain Bacteria; phylum Desulfobacterota; class Desulfobacteria; order Desulfobacterales; family JAZFSW01; genus JAZFSW01. The sequence goes on from JAZFSW010000214.1 coordinate 1,057, forward strand.
CCGATGCTTCGGGCATATCCCTTGATTCTCGTTGTTGCTTCTTCAGGAGGATAGACCGGCCGTTCACCTCCCGGCGGCATAAATCCTTTCGGCTTGAGACGATCGGGGGTCGATAGAAGATAGGGGAACAGGTATTGGGATCCCAGAACCGCCTTGTTTGATGCTTCATGCGGGCTGTCTCCGCCCCCCCCACTTCCAAAAACGCCTCCCTTTGTTCTTCTTTCAGTATCCCGCTTCTCGTATTCCGGATGCGCCTGATAGAATGTTTTGTATTCATCGGTGTCGGGCTGGAGCTGGTCCCTGGCAAAGACCGTCTCCCTTTCGTCGAAGCGTTGGACCTCTCCTGCGATTGAACCTTCGGTTCCCGCCCTGGCCCGGGGGTTCGAACCCCATTTCATCACGAGGGTAAGAAACAACAGCCCCCCATAGGCAACGATGCAGACAAGTAGCATCCGGCAGTTGCCTTCCTCAAGAAGACCCATCGCGTAAAGATGGCCGAACACGACCACAGCGGCCAGCATCACAAGAAACTGAAGCCCGCCGAGAAGTGCTGCTCTGTGCTCTTTTTCCCGGATACTGGAAACAAAAAAGGTGCCGCCCACAACGGCTTGAAAGATGAGAATCAGGGCAGAAGCGAGGATGAGGATTGCTATCATGGACATGCTCCTTGGATTGGACAGTCATCCGTCAGGTGAAAACGTCAAGGAAAGGCAAGAACAATGGAGGGCCCTATGGCATCGCTCCGGCATAGGGCAACCTGTTTCCGGAACAACCGGTACTACACATCGGCCGCGGTCTGCTTGCCATCCATATGTTCAAGGTACGTGGCATACATCCCTGCGTATTGGCCATTTTGGGCAATAAGTTCATCATGACTCCCCAGTTCGACGATCCGGCCGCCATCGACAACGGCAATCCGGTTGCCCCGCATCGCTGTGGCCAGCCGGTGAGCGATGATGATCGCGGTTCGGCCTTCGAGGATGACATCCAGCGCGCGTTCGATCTTGCTTTCCGATCTTAAATCAAGATTGGATGTGGCTTCATCGAGTACCAGCACCCGGGGCCGGGAAAGAAAGGCCCGGGCCAGCGCGATCAGTTGTCGTTCACCGGAAGACAGGGACACCCCTCGCTCGTGACAGGGGGTGTCAAGCCCCATGGGCAGCCGTTCGATTAGGTCATCGATGCCAACGATCCGGCACACCTCCATCACGTCTTCATCCGTGGCTTCGGATCTTGAAAAAGCAATGTTATCACGAATAGACCCATTGAAAAGGAACGCCTCCTGGGGAACGACCCCAAGCTGGCTCCGCAGAGAGTGGTGGGTAACATCGGTGAGATCATGGCCATCGATCCGCAGGGTACCTGAATCCGGATCGTAAAAGCGGGTGATGAGTTTGGCGATGGTCGATTTTCCCGCACCGGTGGGCCCCACAAAGGCAAAGGTCTCTCCTTCGGCAATATGAAGATTGATATCCTCAAGAACCGGCGTCCCGGGAGTGTAAGAAAATGTGACATGGTCTATGTCGATCTCCCCCTTGATGGGCGGAAGTTCAATGGCGTCCGGACGTTCCGGCACACCGGGGGGCGTACCGAGTAGATCGCGAAGCTTTGCCACTGCTGCCTGGCCGGACTGAAACTGGTTGTAGAGCTGAACAAGCTGTTCGATGGGTGCAAAAAAGTACGTAAGAAACAGCAGGAAGCTGATGAGTTCACCGATTTCCAGGCTCCCGTCCAGCACCATTCGCCCGCCAAAAAGAAACAGCATAGCCCTGCCGATAACACCGACAACATCGGTGGCGGAACTGTAGAAAGCCCCGATCTTGGCGGTGTAAATATTCGCATCGAAGTATTCGCCCACCACGTTGTTGTGATGAACGACATTGTGGCGACGCCGGTTGTGGGCGGCAATGATTCTGATACCGGCAAGGCTCTCAGACAGGTCGGAAAGCACATCGGCGATCCGATCCCGAACCGCCAGATATGCCCGGTCGGAAACGATGCTGAACCAGAATGTCAGCGCCACCAGAACGGGAATCACAACAAGGATGGTAATCGTGGCCAGCTTCGGGCTGAGGGTAAACAGGGTCACCGTGATGACGATCAGCGTAAGGCCCTGAACAAACAGCTGGACAATGCCTTCCTGAAACAGGCTGGTGAGTGCTTCGATATCACTGGTCATCC
>JAZFSW010000215.1:0-3260 GCA_036446375.1 Desulfobacterales bacterium
AGTTGATGTTATGTTCCGGCACGGGGTGTCACTCCACCGGAAGTAAGGTGTTCCACGAAGCGCTTGAAGGAGAGCTTGAAAAACAAGGGCTTTCCGAAGAAGTAAAGATCATCGAAACGGGCTGCAATGGGTTTTGTGCGGTAGGTCCGGTGATGCTGGTTCAGCCGGAAGGTATCTTCTACCAGAAACTCACACCCGAGGACGTTCCGTTTCTTGTTGAGGAGCATTTCCTGAAGGGCCGGCCGGTAGAGAAACTCTTCTATAAGGAGCCCGCTTCCGCAGAAACCATACCGACGATGGCCGATATCCCGTTCTTTTCTCACCAGATGTATTGGGTCCTGCGCAACAAGGGTGCGATCGATCCGGAGGTGATCGATGAGTATATCGCCAGGGACGGTTATTTTGCCGTGCAAAAAGCCCTGACCGAAATGACCCCGGAAGACATTATCAACGAGCTGAAACTCTCCGGGCTCAGGGGAAGGGGAGGGGCCGGTTTTTCCACCGGGCAGAAGTGGCTGTTTGCCAGCACGAATCCGAGTGATGTCAAGTATGTTCTCTGCAACGCGGATGAAGGCGATCCCGGTGCTTTTATGGATCGAACCGTGCTTGAATCCGATCCCCACGCGGTTCTTGAAGGGATGATTATCGCGGCTCGAGCCATCGATTCACGCCAGGGCTATATTTACGCAAGAACGGAATACCCCCTTGCCATCAGGCGACTGGGGATTGCCATTGAGCAGGCTCGGGATTACGGTCTTCTCGGAAAAAATATCCTGGACACCGGGTTCGATTTCGATATCGAAATCTATCAGGGCGCCGGAGCCTTTGTGTGTGGTGAAGAGACCGCCCTGATGCGATCGATTGAGGGAAAGCGGGGTATGCCGCGCCCCCGCCCGCCATTTCCGGCGTTAAAGGGCCTATGGGAAAAGCCGACGATTCTCAATAATGTAGAAACCCTTGCCAGTGTGCCCCAGATCATCCTGAAGGGTGCCGATGTGTATGCCAGTATCGGGACGGAAACGAGCAAGGGGACCAAGGTCTTTGCCCTTTCCGGTGCCATCAACAATATCGGACTGGTTGAGGTTCCCATGGGAACGTCACTGAGAACGATCATCTATGATATTGGCGGTGGTGTCCCCAAAAAAAGAAAATTCAAAGCCGTCCAGCTGGGGGGTCCATCCGGGGGATGTATTCCCGAAGAATACCTCGATACCCCGGTGGATTACGAAGCCATCGCCAAGGTCGGGGCTATCATGGGATCCGGTGGCGCCATTGTCATGGATGAAAAGACCTGTATGGTTGATATGGCCCGGTTCTTCATGGATTTTATCCAGGATGAATCCTGCGGAAAATGCACGCCCTGTCGTGAAGGGACCAAGGATCTGCTCGATATACTCAACAAGATCTGTGAGGGGAAGGGCAAACAGGAAGACATTGATGAATTGATCGAGCTTTCCGATGTAATCAAGCAGACCGCATTGTGCGGCTTGGGCCAGACCGGACCCAACCCGGTTCTGACGACCCTGCGATATTTCCGGGATGAATACGATGCCCACATCAACGAAAAGGTCTGCCCTGCCAGACGATGCGTGTCCCTGCTCAAGTTTGAGATTGAGCCGGATATGTGCAAGAAATGCGGCCTGTGCTACAAGAACTGCCCGACAGACGCCATCGCCTGGAAGAAGAAAGAGGTCGCCGTCCTCGACAAAGACAAATGCATCAAGTGCCTGACCTGCTACGACGAGTGCCGGTTCGGAGCGATTTCTTAGGTCTGAAGTGTGCCGAAGTGAGCTAAAGTGAGCTAAAGTTAAGGATTCGCTACGCTCAACTGGTTTGCAGGAAAGGATGAAATCTCGCGCAAAGACGCAAAGGCGCAAAGAAGAGAAGTAGAATCTCAAACTACAAAACACAAATCACAAATAAATCTCAGATTCCAATATCCAATGCCCTCCACTTTGACCTATAATCTGTGAAATCTGTGGATAGTAATCCCTGCCCAGTGGAATTCACTTGTGACAGCGGAGTTTACCCCGTTAGACCCGTTCTGGCTTTTGTTTACCTGAGGCGTATTCCACCGGGGTGTGGATAGTCATTGTTTGTTCTCTGTAATTCCAGCCCCCCTTCTTTCCCTTAGCGTCTTTGCGCCTTCGCGCGAGAACTCAGTATCCCTTCCCATATCAGCGGAGCGAAGCGACACCACAACTTTAGCTCACTTTAGCTCACTTTAGTCACTTTAGTTCACTTTAGTCACTTCAATTCACTTTAGCTCACTTCTTGCCCTTCCGCCCTTCACTCAATCTTCGACAGCTTCACCGCACACACCTTATACTCCGGAATCCCCGAAACCGGATCCAGGGCGGCATTGGTCAGCCGGTTGGCAGCAGCGGCAGCAAAATGAAACGGGATAAACACCGTGCCATCCACCGCCTTGTCCGAGACATTGACCCTGGCATCGATCTCTCCTCTGCGAGAAGCGATATGGATAAGGGTGCCATCGGCCATATCGTATTTGGCTGCATCCTGGCGGGAGATCTCAACAAAACATTCCGGTGCGCGGTCATTTAAGCCGGGGGATTTCATGGTCATGGTGCCGGTGTGATACTGGTAAAGGAGCCGGCCGGTGGTAAGATACATGGGGAATTTCTCATCGGCGATTTCCTCCGGCGGGATATAGTCGATGGCGTGAAACAGGCCCTTTCCCCGGGTGAATGTCTCACCATGCAAAATCGGCGTGCCGGGATGTTCCTCATTGGGGCAGGGCCAGTGGATACCCTCGGTGTCAATGCGCTTGTAGGTGATGCCGGCATAGGAAGGGGTCACCCCCCGGATTTCGTCCATGATGGATTCACTGGTATCATAGCCCATGGGATAGCCCATTCGGGTGGATATTTCGCTGATGATCTTGTGATCATCCCATGCATCCCCGGGAGCATCAACGGCTTTTCGCAGCAGTTGGACCCGGCGTTCCGTATTGGTAAATGTTCCTTCCTTTTCGGCAAAGCAGGTAGCGGGAAGGACCACATCGGCAACCCTGGCGGTTTCTGTCAGAAAGATATCCTGAACCACGAGAAAGTCCAGATTGGCAAGGCTTTCTTCTGCATGATTCAGATCGGGATCGGAAATCAGCGGATTTTCGCCGATGATATACAGGGCTTTCAAGACTCCCTCATGGGCCTTTTGGATCATCTCGGTTGCCTTCAGCCCCACTTTATCGGAAAGGCCGGAAACACCCCATGCCGTCTCCATTTTCTCGATGGCCG
>JAZFSW010000216.1:0-4890 GCA_036446375.1 Desulfobacterales bacterium
GCGTTGCTCGAAGAGGGGTTTTCTCAGGCAGATCTTGACCGGGTCCACTGTCCCATAGGGCTGGGTATCGGTGCGGAAACACCCGAAGAAATAGCGATCAGTATCGTAGCAGAGCTGATTCAGGTTCGGGCTGAGAAACCGTGAATAGGGGAGATGGGATCTCGGCCATCATCCTCGCTGCAGGCTTCTCCTCCCGCATGGGAAGATTCAAACCATTGCTGCCGCTCGGGGAAACTTCCCTTCTGGCGCATGTCATCCAGCTGTTTCAGGATGCCGGCATCGAGAACGTCCGGGTCATCATCGGGCACCGGCATACAGCGTTGATGCCCGCTATCGAAAGGCACGGGGCCACGCCAGTGTTCAATCCGGACTACAGGAAGGATATGTTTACCTCTGTTGTTGCCGGATTTGCATCGCTTGAGCCGGAAGCCGAAGCAGCTTTTATTCTGCCCGTTGATATACCCCTTGTCCGTCTGGCCACAATTCGTCGTCTGATAGAAACCTATGACAGCAACAGAGGAAAGATAGTGTACCCCGTATATAAGGGTAGACGGGGTCATCCGCCACTAATCCCTTTTGCCCTGTCAGAGAGCATCATGAAATGGTCCGGACAAGAGGGCCTGCGAGGGGCTCTGAAACCGTTTGAAGCAAGAGCGATGCAAGTCGAAATACCTGATGAATACATTCACTTTGATGTAGATACCCCGGAAGATTATGCGCGGTTGGTGCTGGAATGGAAAACAGGGTGATTTGCTCCTTTGTTGAGCGCATCATTGCCCGAGCAATTCTGTATTGATCATCTGCGTTGATCTGTGTCAATCTGTGTCCAAAAGAACTCACCCCATACCATACGACATGAGGAGAAGATATGAGCGAAACATACTATTTTACCCGGGAACAATTGGAAAAGACAATCCATGACATCTGTAAAGCCGGTGGCTCACCCGATGACGAGGCGGACCTGGTTGCCCGTCGACTGGTGAAATCGAACCTAACCGGGCACCCCTCCCACGGTGTTATTCGTATTCCCATGTACATAGGTATGGCACAACACGGCATGATGAAAGCGGGAGCGATACCTGAAATCGAAATTGACAATGGGCCGACGGTGTTGATCAATGGTAACGATGGTTACGGTCAGGTGGTAGCCCAGAAAACCATCGAGGTGGCTATTGAAAGGGCACTTGCCCATGGTATTGCTGCGGTGGGCATGACCAACAACGGCCATATCGGACGTCTCGCCGACTATTCCGTTCAAGCCGCAGATGCCGGATGCATCGGTATCGTATTTACGACCACAGGGGGGTCATCCTTCCTCGTAGCGCCTTTCGGTGGAAAATCCGCACGCATGGGAACCAATCCCATTTCCATCGCTCTGCCCAGCGACCGGAAATTTCCTGTCGTCATGGACATGGCCACCAGCGTCTATGCCGAGGGTAAGTTCCCGGTAATGATCGATTCCGGCAAGTCTGCACCGGAAAAATCGCTTCTGGATAAGGACGGACAGCCCACCACAAATCCTTCCGATTTATATGAGGGGGGTACCATTCTTCCTCTCGGCGGGGTACAGGGATACAAGGGATATCTGCTGAATTTTATGGTCGAAGCCGTGGCGGCCGTTCTCACCGGTAGCGGATTCATGGGCAGGGATGAAAAACCGAAGTTCAACAACTGCACCTTGATGATTCTTATTCAGGTGGAAAAATTCAGAGAGCTATCCGGTTTTAAGCTGGATCTGGAAACACTCATCGGGTTTATGAAGGCAAGTCCGTCCCATGAGGGTGATGAGGTGCTATACCCCGGGGAGGTGGAAGAGCGGACAGAGACCGAAATGCTCAAGACCGGCATACCCCTTGCCGACAAAACCGTAGAAAAGATTCAGGAGACCATAGATCGTCTTGAGGTTCCCCTTAAACTTGCCGAATTGGGCCAAACGACACCGCTGTCATAGACCCATGCACCACGAGCCGGAGATTCAGGCCAGATGACCCCGGTCAGACGAATGCAGGAAAGGTTTGATCGGGGAGCCATATGACAGGGCAGGTTCTCATGTCTTTTCCACGTGGGCTGAGACTCGGAGCCGGCACCGAGAATGCCCCTCACCGTTATGGGTAAACTCCCTCCACATCCCCCCCGCAATGGTTTGACAGTTCAACAGCGATGGAGTAAGCTTCCCACCGATTAAAACAGGTCTCCTAATTTCTTTCTGTAAACAAGATGGCCGGACGGTTCGTCATAAGGAAGGTCTGGGACGTTCTTCTTAAGCCCGACAGGTGACAAGGCTGGAGACCTCTTCATTGTTGGGGAATTGATATCCTGGCCTGACTCCTGACGGCCGTGAATATATATGGATCGAGAAACACTACACGAACGCCGGCGGCGGTTTACCCCCGGGATAATCGTATTGCTCGTATGGGTCTTGATCGCTTCCGGGCTGTTGACCGGATGCCGGTCTGCTGTGGTTCATCGCGAAATTGCTGACAAGAAGGCATATGATATCATTCGCGAGGCGCAGATCGATGCTCTCGGCGAGACATCGCCTTTCTCAATAGACCGGCCCAGTGATCTTCTTCGTCGCCGGTTGATGGTGGAACAGAACTTGCCCCACAAGAGCGGTGCGTCTCTCGGGTCAGACCGTATCGAACCCGGAAAACACTGGCCGGATCCGGAATATCTGAAACCCCATGAAAGCAAGCATTCACCCCTGTCGGTGCCGGCCGATGGCCCCCTGCCTCTCAGTCTCATCCACGCGTTGCAGATCGGTGCCCGGAATGGCTTCGTGTATCAGACACGAAAGGAGGATATTTTCCGCGCAGCGCTGGATCTTGATCTGGCGCGGGACGAATTTCGAAGGTCCTTCGCCTCACAGGTTGAACACCTGCGAAGTACAGACAAATCGCGCAGTGACGAGGTTCGTGGACATGTAACCAACGTGGGTCTGGATCTGAGCAGAGCACTCAAGGGCGGTGCGTCATTAACCGCCGCGATCGCAGTGGATCTTGCCAACCTGCTGACCATGGGCGGCGCCTCTTCCCTGGGACTTGTAGGGGACGCCAGCATATCGATACCCCTGATGCGGGGGGCGGGAAGACATATTGCCGCGGAGCCGCTGACCCAGGCCGAAAGAAATGTCCGATACGCAATGTTCACCTTTGAGCGCTATAAACGAACGTTTGCCGTACGCATCGCCAGTGATTATCTTGCAGTGCTCCAGCAGCAGGACACAATCGAGAACACTGAGGAGAACTATCGGAGTCTTATCGCCTCTGCCAAGCGGGCGCGCCGGCGAGCCGATGCCGGCAGGCAGACCGAGATTCAGGTGGATCAAGCCGTCCAGGATGAACTGCGAGCCCGTGACAACTGGATCAGGGCAACACAAAGCTACAAGCGCCGCATTGATGCGTTCAAGATTCTGTTAGGGCTGCCATCGGATGCCGAGATTGAGCTGTCCAGATCAGAGATGGACCGTTTGAGGAAAACCTACGGGGACAGATTCTCAGCGGATGAAACAGATGGTATCTTCCAGCCGGATGATGGCCAGGAGCCCCTGATCGATGAGGTGATCGAACTGATACCCCCTGATCGGAAACGCGCCGGTCCCCTCGAAATTGATCCGAAGGCAGCCATCGACATTGGCCTGGAAAATCGTCTGGATCTTCGGACCGCCTACGATCGTGTATCGGATTCTCAGCGCAGGATTGTGCTGTTGGCCGACAGGCTGGGAGCAGAACTCTCATTTCTCGGCAGTGCAACATTCAGAGAGGGCCGGTCCATCGCCAGCGCCGGTATGGATGACGCGACCCTGAATTCCAGTCGGGGAATATACACCGGACTACTGACCCTTGATCTGCCATTTAACAGAATCAGCGAGCGTAATGCCTACCGGAAGGGTCTCATCGATATGGAGCGCGCCTTGAGGGATGCGCAGCAACTTGAAGACCAGATAAAGCTGGACATCCGGAACGGACTCCGGGATCTGCTCGAATCGCGAGAAGGCCTTGGCATCCAGACCCGAGCCGTAGGGTTGGCCGAAAAGCGTACGCCCATGACAAAACTCTTACTGGAAGCGGGAAGAGCCGAGATCCGTGATCTTCTGGAAGCACAATCGGCACTGCTTGCAGCACAGAACGCACTGACCGCCGCGGTGGTCAATTATCGGGTTGCTGAGTTGAATCTGCAAAGCGATATGGGTGTCCTGATGGTAAATGCACAAGGCATATGGCAGGAATACCTGCCGAAGGAGACGAATCATGTGGAAAAATAAGCCAATGTTAACGGTTGCCGGCATTGTCGCATTAGGCATCCTCATCGCTGCCTTGGTGTCACCCCCTTCCGATTCAAGAATCATACCGACGGGCGATTCTGCTACATTCAAAGTACAGCAAGGCCCGTTGACCATCAGTGTGATTGAATCCGGCACGATTCAGGCCCGGGAACGGGTAATCATCAAAAACGAAGTTGAGGGGATGACGTCTATCCTCTCGCTGGTCGATGAAGGGAAACGCGTGAAGAAGGGAGATCTCCTCATCGAACTCGATGCCAGTGCAAAGATTGACCAAAAACTCAACTTTGAGATACAGGTCCAGAATGCCAATGCGTCTTTTATTCAAGCCCGTGAAAATCTGGCCGTTGTGCAAAACCAGGTGAAGAGCGATCTGGACATATCCGAGCTGAATTTCGCATTTGCCAAGCAGGACTTGAGAAAATACACCGAGGGCGAATACCCCAACGAGCTCAAGGCGGCCGAATCCGACATTACCCTCGCCAGAGCAGAGTTGCTGCGCAGTGAAGAGAAACTGGAATGGTCCAAGCAGTTGTATGGCGAGAATTACCTTTCCCAAACAGAATTGCAGCAGGATGAACTCACCGCCAACAGGGACAAACTGGAGC
>JAZFSW010000217.1:0-2748 GCA_036446375.1 Desulfobacterales bacterium
CATTGATGTGGTAGCCCTCTTTGATAGCAGCTACAATGGCCAGATCGATCAGATCACCGGGACGAGCGCGATCCACCGACCAAGTCGTTTCAACCGTGACAACCGCATCGGCAGAATCATACGGGGCCGCAGATCCCTTGATTGATGTAACCCCAAGGGCCAGGGTGCCCAAGAATAGAACCCGGAAACAAAGGCCCAATGGTTTTCTTCCTGACATGACCCCCCTATGAATCGATTACGTCGCGAACAGGTATACAGAACGATGGGTGGTACGCTGAATCTACATCTCTGCAGCCCATCTCCTCAGGAAATCCGATACCCTTTCCACGCTATACCCCTTTCCTGACTCCAGTCTTTCCGTGGGCTGTGAGTGGAGAAGCTTCCCTTCACCATCCAGCACAAAGATGTGCGGATATCCGGGGATCTTCGGATAGCGGGACAGCACCTTCATGTTCTTATTCTCCGGGCTGTAATTGACTTTTACCATCACAAAGTGCTTCACCCTGTATTCGAGAAGGGCTCGATTGTCATCGAAGAATCTGTCCAGAATATGGCACCAGATGCACCACTCCCCACCGACCTCGACCAGAACACGTCTGTGCGTGCGCCGTGCCTCAAGTATGGCCTCCTCTATGTCGGTCGCAGCATCTCTTTTTGGATCGTACTTCAAGACAGGCAGATATTTCGACGATGCGTGGTTGATGTCCTCGGTATCGCCCGTTGGCAGAATGTGTCCGGGTGGTTTCTCAACGGACGCACAGGAGCATGTCACTGCCAACCAGAATGCGAACAGAATGTGTAATCCAAATGCCATCTTTCCTTCATCCTCCTTCAGTACGCGGGCGCCGGATCAGTCAGGCATGTTTTATGATTTGCCGGCTATCGCGTCGCGTAGGGTCGCTTAATCGTTCAAATCCAGAGATCTTCTAATCTCCTGGGCCACAACATATGTGGAATCGGGTAATGCCCCGCCCATGGGTGTTGAGAAATTCTTGAGAATGGCCATTGAAAAGCCTTGCTCGGGGTCGGCAAAAGCAGACATTCCACCCATGCCGGGATGACCGAAGGATGCGACACTCAAACCTGTAGCCCCATGATAATCGTTTGAAGGCACGCACTCTCCGCCATGCCAATAACCGAGCGATCTTCGAATTGGGCGGGGAAAACCCGGTATCGCGTGCACCACTTCATCCAAGTCTTGTGGCTGGATCTCTGCTGCAATCTTGAGGCCCTTGTCTGAAAGCACCCTGGCGCCATCTAGCGCTCCGCCATGTGCCAGCATCGCATAGTGGCGGGAAAGAGCCCGGGCCGTCATAACACCATTGGCGGCGGGAATTGAAGCGCGGATGTAATCTTGAAAGTCATCCGCCGATTGCTCTTCCATGTCATTGAGCAGGGCAGGAGGAATAGCTCTGAAGATAAGCAGGTCTGGGGGGAATGGGGCCATATCGGGCATTGGCGGCGGGGCCATCCGCTTTGCCACACGGGATACATCTTCTTCCGGTATGCCAATGAAGATGTCCCTCATACCGAGGGGCTGGCAGATCTCCTCTTGGACGAATTGGCCAACAGGCCTTCCATCCACTTTCCGGATGACCTCCCCTAGAATCCACCCAAAAGTCAAAGCATGATAGCCAACCTTGGTACCCGCCTCCCAGAGTGGCTCCAAATCGGCGACAGCCGCACACATTTTGTCCCAGTCCAGAATCATCATACTTGACGTCATCTCCGGCATCTGGGGAATTCCGGCTTCATGCATCAGGGCATGCCTGACAGTAGTGTTCTCTTTGCCGCGGGCTGCAAATTCCGGCCAGTAACGACATATTGGGGCATCGTACTCAAGAGAACCACGATCCGCAAGAACGTGTATGCACGTGGCGACGACGCCTTTGGTGCATGACGCAACCATAAATAATGTGTCGGCCGTAACCGGAATACCGGCCGACGGGTCAGCCATGCCGGACCATGCATCAATCACCAGGCTCCCATTCAGATATGCGGCAACCTGGATACCCACCTCGGTACCGTCCTCTACCAGTCGGTCCAGCACCCCTCTTACTTGCTCATTCGCATTCCCCATCGGCTCTGCTCCTTTTGCTGGTGATTAATCCATTACCATTACCCCAGATCAGCAGGCTCTTCGGTCTCCATTTCAGCCCCGCCTTTCGCAGGGCGGCCATTGATTCTACTACTCGTTTCCTATCCTTGCCAGGAGTCCTCTGCCCCCAGACATCTACAGAGAAACCTGGGACAAGTTTCAGGACTTCTGCTTCTTCTGCTCTGGCTTCTTCTCTACGATCCAACTCGGTATATAGAATAGCCAGCCCTATATGCGTGCCGTGGCGAACTGAAAAGTTCGGATTGAGATAGAGATGCCACAAGGTGGTTCCAAGAGTTGGATATATCGAATATCAGAGAGGATTTGTCAAGGAATTGGGGATGGCTTGCGGTTTGGCTCAGTTTGGGGTGTACCATTGAAGGTATCCGAAGGAAACATGCATTCAGCTGTACGTGGCAAACGGGCTCTGAAAATGTGTATGTTGGAGATAGGCAAGTCTACAAGGCGGATAGGTTAACCTCAACGTTGCATAAAATCGCCTAGGAATTGTGTGAAATGCTTCGCATTTCAATACGATACGGTACAGCTGTGATGTTCCACGGTGTCGGTTACCCGACCGTAGGAATTCACCCCTTATGGATTCCAGATCATGCGTCGATTCTGCTGCAAACCCATTGTGTTCGCGTCTT
>JAZFSW010000218.1:0-4596 GCA_036446375.1 Desulfobacterales bacterium
AGGAAAACCTGTCGTGTAATACATTGACATCAAAAAGGCCTCTTGCTAAAGTCGTCGCATTCCACGGCACATCTGCAAGCCGGCCCCGGCACAGTTCATTAAGAAGGACATGGGAGAATCTCACGCATGAATCAGATATTGAAAGGAACAAGAAGGAGGTATTCGAAATGGCATACGATGAGTTGATCTACTCGGTAGAGAATGGAAATATTGCGGTTATCACCCTGAACCGCCCCGACGCGATGAACGCGTTGACCGGCAAAACCCACTCCGAACTCGAACGGGCAATTCAAGAAGCAGACAAGGACGATTCTGTCCGCGTGATTGTCCTCACCGGCGCCGGGCGCGGCTTCTGCTCCGGAGATGACGTCAAGACGATCTTCCTTGGCGGCGATGCCGGGGGCGAAGGGTCCGGTGGGTCTGAAGGGGGTGGTGGTGGCGTCGGCGCTCATTTTGCCGATGCGGAACGTGCCGATACGCTAAATTACCTCCAGGGAGGGCACATGGGGGGTGGTGCCGATGCGCTCATGGACATCAACAAACCGACCATTGCCGCGGTCAATGGCGCTGCTGCCGGCTACGGCTGCGACACCGCTTTGATGTGTGATATCCGTGTGGCTTCTGAGAAGGCGCGCTTCGGAGAAGTGTTCCTGCGCGTGGGTCTGATCCCCGATCAGGGGATGCTGATCCTGCCACGGCTCGTGGGTCTTGCCAAGGCTTATGAGATGATCCTTACAACAGATATGGTTGATGCCACCGAGGCACTGCGCATCGGACTCGTCAACAAGGTTGTTGCCCACGACGAATTGATGCCGGCAACAATGGAAATGGCCGACAAGATCGCCAGCAAGCCGCCAGTGGCCGCAAGGCTTGCCAAAGAAGGCATCCGGCGCGCGCTGGCGATGCCAACCGAAGAATGGAAGTCCTGGCATGACTTTGCGATGCGCTTCTGCTTCACCAGCGAGGACCATAAGGAAGGGGCCCGCGCTTTTGCGGAAAAGCGCCCTCCCGAATTTAAGGGTAGATAATCAACGGCTACTCATCATATGAGCGCCGACACTGGCCAGACTGACCAGAAAGGAAACAACAGATGGTGTCGGGTGTCAGGTGTCAGGGAAGTGCCTGAAACCCAACCTCTCCAAGCAATCTGTGGTATTCACTGCGTCTGGCAGCGTACGCGTTGCCACTATGAGTAACCGGCTGTTTTTCTTTACTTTTCTGCTCATTTTCCCATGCAATTTCCTAGAGATAGCGTGCCGTATGCCATAAATATAGGGCCTAACTAAAAGTTATAGTGTACAATAAATATAGAGCTTGATATAGTATGCGGAAAGTGATCTGAGGAGCATATATATTCTGAGGAGCATATATATATGGTAAAGGACCTTTCCAGACGTGAACGCAAGAAGTTAGAGACCCGGGACCGTATCCTGTCCGTTGCACGGGAGATGCTGGCATCTCAAGGTTTTGAGGCCACAACCCTTGATCAGATAGCGGAAGGATCTGATGTTTCCAACGCCACGTTCTACAATTATTTTCCGAACAAAGACGCTCTATTGCGGAAGATCACCGAGATCGAAATTGAAGATATCGGTCAGGTTATCGCCCAGGATACAGCGCACATTTCCAGCCCGTTGGATATGATCCGTCACGCAATGGAGTTGTTCTATTCGGATGCGTCTCCTGTCCTGCATGTGATCCGGCACGTCCTGCTGGACCGTGTCATGCACGCCAAAACAGTTCCAGAGCCGATTGCCGAACTGAATAACCATGAAAATGTTATTGAAATGATACGCCAGGCACAAGATCAGAACGAACTCCCTTCGGATATTGATCCCATACAGATATCTGAGAGCATCGCTGCAGCCTATCTTTCAGCCTCGGTATTCTGTAAATATCTCGACTCTTCCAAGAAGTTTCCTAAAAACGACAGCTATTTGACCACTATTGCCATGACTCTGTTAAAGAGCATCGGCATCATCGACCCGAAAACGCCCGAATGGAAGCCTATCAGTGACAAGCTTCGGCTATCTCTCGTTTCTTCAAAATAAAAAGGAGACAAGACCATGTTACAAACATTAGATAGGGAGAAGACGTTTCTGGATAAGTTCCTGACCCTTCCGGTACCCCCGAGAATTGAACGGATGAAGGAACGATTCTTTAACCGCAAGCTGACCGCCACCATCGATCGGGATCTTATCGATACACGGGTGATGAAGGAAACGGAAGGCGAGCCCATGATCCTCCGCAAGGCAAAGGTCTTTTCTGCGGTTGTCCGGGAACTGCCGATCCACGTCCTCCCCGATGAGCTTCTGGTGGGCTGGCTTGACCCACTGCCAGATAGTGTCCCCCTCGGCGCAAAGCAATTGAAAAATCTCGAAGAATTGCTGGATGACGACGGCGAGAACAGCTTCGGCAAGCGGAAATGGAGTCCCATCGTCATCAGCGATGAGCAGAAAGCCCTGCTTAAGAAGGAGGTTATCCCCTATTGGCGGGGTAACGGCAAATGGGAGAGAAGTCGATACAGCAGTGTTCATGATGTTCGGCTCCCGCCAAAAGCCTTAGAGTACCTTGGCCCACTGGATCCGGAAGACCTCAATTCCAAGATGGGTAATATCTCCGGCACCCACATCGGTCACACGGTCTGCGACACCGCGATGGCCCTGGAGAAAGGATTTCTTGGTATTAAAAAGCACGCCGAGGAGCGGATGGAGCGGCTCGATCTTGCGGATCCTGAGGATCTCCAAAAGCTTCCCTTCCTCCAGGGCGTGGCCATGGCCATGGAAGCCGCTGCAGAGCTTGGCGCACGATTTGCCGCCATTGCAAGGGAACAGGCGGCGGATGAACAGGATGCGGCAAGGAAGGCCGAATTGCTCAAACTGGCCGAGGTGTGCGACCGGATTCCGGCCCATCCTGCCAGAACCTTCTATGAAGCAATACAATGCGCCTGGTTCGTTCAGATCCTGCAGTGGTGGGAGACCCGGGATACCACCAGTATCTCCCCGGGGCGGGTTGACCAGTATCTGTATCCTTACTACGAAAGCGATATACGGGAAGGAAGAATAACCCCGGAAGAAGCCCAGGAGCTGATCGACTGTTATCTGGTCCGCTTTTCATGGTACGCAAGCTATATTCCCATGGGTCCGGAAGGACATGCGATAACAGATATCTACGGATCCGGCATCCACCTGGGCGTTGGGGGTTTCGGAGCAGATGGAAGGGATGCCACCAATGACCTGTCCACCATGTTTATCGAAGGCATGATGCATACCCACTTGCCGGAGCCGAATTTCGGCGTGATGGTTCATAGCAAAACGCCCGAAGATTTCCTGATCAAGGCCTGTCAGCTCTGCGCCATCGGGGGCGGTCATCCCATCTTTATCAACCAGGACGATTTGGTCAATAATCTCCTCGGCCGGGAGACGCTGGGCGGACCGCCGATAACCCTGGAGACTGCCAGACAATCCGGCATTATCGGATGCAATGAGCCGGCCGTAACCGGGATGGACTCCGGGTATGCGGTGGGTTCCGGTGTATTCCTTCATCTGGTCATGTTGAATGTATTGACCAATGGCGGAAGACGCAATGGTTCCGAGAGACCCGGCGTTCCGGATACAGGAGACCCCAGCAAATTTGAGTCCTTTGAAGAATTCAAGGAAGCCTTCAAGATCCATATGGCCTGGACTGCCGAAAGGGGAAATATCGTCACCAAAATTGCCGAGAAGCTTCTTGCGGAGATGGATCCGACCGTCTTCCAATCAGCACTGATCAACGACTGCATCGAAAAGGGAAAATCCCGGGAAGATGGGGGTGCCCGGTACAACTTCGGGCCCTTTGTGTCAACCCTCGCCATTCCCGATACCGGCGATTCCCTGACGGCCATCCGGAAACTGGTCTACGAAGACAAGAAGATTACCATTGATGAACTGTGCGATGCACTGGAAGCCAATTTCGAAGGCCACGAAGATCTGCAGCGGTTGCTGCTGGATGCTCCCAAGTTTGGCCAAGGCGATGATTATGCAGACGAGCAGGTTGCCTGGGCAATGCATGAGTTCTGTCAAGAGTCCATCAAGCATAAAAATACGCGGGGCGGTTACCAGATACCCCTGAATATTGCCCTCAGTAACTACGTGACATTTGGCCGGTTCTCACCGGCACTCCCCAACGGGAGGCCAGCTGGCGTGCCGCTGACGGATTCCATCGGACCGTCCATTGGCAATGATGTGGAGGGCCCGACGTCCGTTCTCCGGGCTGTCGGCAAGCTGAACAACGCAGAAATGTTTGCCGGTTCGACATTGAATATGCGGCTCGATCCCGCGATTTTCGATGATGATCTGGGTATCAAACGCTTTGCCGATTTAATCAGAACCTTTGTCGACGAAAAGATTCATCATGTTCAATTCACGATGGTTTCATCAGACACATTGAGAGCTGCCCAGGAGAAGCCCGAAGATCATGGGGACCTGTTGGTGAGAATTGCCGGCTATTGCGCCCACTTTGTGCGGCTGCCCAAGGATCTTCAGGATTCTGTAATCGCCAGGACGGAGCATACGCTTTAATATGGGTTCTGGGTTCAAGGTTCAGAGGTTCTGGGTT
>JAZFSW010000219.1:0-2897 GCA_036446375.1 Desulfobacterales bacterium
AAATGGATTGTGGCGGCAGAAATGGTTGAGACGTCCCGGCTATTTGCAAGGGTTGTTGCCAATATAGACATCGCCTGGGTGGAAGCACTGGGAAAGGCGCAATGCCGGTACACCTATCGCGACGCCCACTGGGAGCGAAACCGGGGGGAAGTGGTCGCGACAGAACAGGTCTCGCTCTTCGGCCTGATCATCCATCCCGGCAGACCGGTGTCCTATGGCAGGATCAACCCGGAAGAGGCCCGGGATATCTTTGTCCGAAACGCACTGGTAGAAGGGGATGTAAAGAAACCTTTCCCATTCATGATCCATAATCAGGAGTTGGTAAAGCGTATCCGAAACATGGAAGACAAGGTCCGGCGCAGGGATCTATTGGCCGGTGAGGAAGAGATGGTCTCGTTTTACCAGGAGCGACTCGGCATTTGCAGAGATATCCGATCGCTGCAAAAACACCTGAAACAGAAGGGAGACGACAACCACCTTCGAATGACACCGGAAGATCTTCTCAGGCATTCACCGGATGAGGATGAGTTGTCCCTTTATCCCAGTAGAATCAAACTGGGGGGCAATAGTTTTGATGTGAAATACCGCTTTGACCCGGGGAAAGCCAAAGATGGCGTCACCATCAAAGTGCCCTCTTCGATCGCGCCCACCATTGCACCGGATGCCATCGATTGGCTGGTTCCCGGACTATACCGGGAGAAAATACTGATGTTGATCAAAGGTCTCCCCAAGTCCTACCGGAAACAACTCGTCCCGGTTTCCCGTACGGTGAGCCAGATTGTCGCAGAGATGCCGGTAACCGAAAAGGCCCTGCTGACAACCCTCGGCGATTTTATCCACAAACGATTCGGCGTGGATATACCCGCATCGGCCTGGCCGGACGATCAGTTGCCCGATCACCTCAAAGCCCGTATTTCCATCCGCGGGCACAAAGGTGAAGAGCTGCGTTCCGGACGCGATCCGGCTATCCTTACCCACGCAACGCCGCAGGGCCGGATGCCGGCCGAAGTTGAATCGATTCGAAAACAGTGGGAAAAGACCGGCATTACCCGATGGGATTTTGGCGATATCCCCAAGGAGATCGCCACCGAAAAGAAGGGGGGCGCCCGGTGGTCGATATTTCCGGGGCTGGAAAAGGCCGACACGGATACCGCGGTCAATCTTCGTCTCTTTCAAGACAGCAACGAAGCACTCGCATCCCACCGCGGGGGTGTTGTCGTTCTGTTCTGCAACCATTTTTCCAAAGAATTGAAGTTCCTAAGAAAGCTCCTGGTCCTCCCGGCGCCAATGCGCGCAAAGAGCACATGGATCGGGACCCCCAAGCAGTTCGAGAAGCGATTGTACCAACACGTGTTGACCGGCCTGTTCTCCCGGAACATACGGTCGAAAGAAGCCTTCGATGCATTGGCGGATCAACTGGCACCAACGATACTGAAAAAGGGAAAGGACTGCCTGGATCGGGTGGTTCCGGTGATCGATGCCTACGATGGAACCCGCCGGATGCTTCACGATCTTGGCGCCACCCGGCGCGCTACGACCCGGGGGCGTCACTTACTTGAGACAATGGAGGCGCAACTCAAGCAATTGGTGCCCGAATCTTTTGTGGAACTCTACGATGACAAACGGTTCATTCATATCCCCCGATACCTCAAAGCCATTGAGATCCGAGCCGAAAGAGCGCTTGCCGATTTTGAAAGAGATCAGAAAAAAGCTGCTGAAGTGGATGGATTCTCCAAAGAGCTGACCGATCTTCTGGCCGCACTACCCGCCTCGGTATCGGCAGAAAAGAGCGCTGCCCTTGAAGACTTCTTCTGGATGATCGAGGAGTTCAAAGTGTCGCTTTTTGCCCAGGAGCTCAAAACATCCGGACCGGTTTCAAGAAAGAGACTGGAAACAAAACTCGGGGATATCAAACGCATGGTGTGAAGGAAAGTGTCCTACAATAATATAACAACACGCCTTCAGTCATATCTTCCTGCCAGTTCTTCGTAATGCCGTGCTTCATCCTGCCGCCCCCGCTTCCGGCATCCCGATGCGTATATCCGGCATTTCTCCTTCAGGATCCTAACGGCAGCCGCATATTGATCCGGGGACAATACCTTGCTTTCCATCATCTGGGTAATGGATCGTATGCGAAGTTTATCAAGCCCCACATCTTTGGAGATCTGGTCGGGATGACCGCCCCGTTTGACAATCAGGGGCGTATCGATAAGGTAGATGGGGTGCTCGCAGCTTATCCGCAACCATAGATCATAGTCTTCGCAGATCCGAAAGCGCTCATCGAACCCACCGACCGTGTCAAAGAGGGATCGGCGCATCATCACCGCCGAGGGACTCACCAGGCACCGGGAAAGAGACAGCTCAAAGATCATGCCGGACGGCTTCTTGTGATATTTCTTCGGATTGACCCTTACCCCGTTTCTTACCCACAGCTCGTCGGTCTGGCAGATCAGGGCATCCGGATGGGTATGGAAAAAATCGGCCTGTATGGACAGTTTTCCCTTCAGCCACCAATCATCCGAATCGAGAAAGGCGATCAGAGCCCCGGTAGAGGCAGCAACCCCTTGATTTCTCGCGGCACTGACCCCGTCATTGGCAGGCCTTCCGATAACGCGAATCTGATCCCCATAGCTATCGAGAATATCTGCCGTGTCGTCGGTTGACCCATCATCAACAACAATCAGCTCAAGATCAACACCCTCCTGGGCAAGAACAGAATCGATCGCCTCTTTCAGTATCCAGCCCCGGTTATAGGTCGGGATGATCACACTAACTGCCGGGTTGTTTTTTTTATCAGCCATTCTTCGTGTCCTCGTGCCTTAGTATTTTGCCACGAAGGCACTAAGGCACCAAGAAAAGATCTTGCCGATACCCTCTTCGTGTCTTCGTGCCTCTAT
>JAZFSW010000220.1:0-2064 GCA_036446375.1 Desulfobacterales bacterium
GACGCGTATCCTTCTCGCTTCAACCCTTCGCTTTCAAAGCAGTTTTCCGCAGGCGAAAGGGTATGATAGTCCAGTTCATACCCATCCCATCCCATATAGGTCAGCCTTTCATTGATCTGCTTAATATTGGGATGTGACTCATATACACAGCAATTGGCAAGACTCCGCATGAAACCCGGGACGATATGCGGGTCGATACCGATCTCTTCCAATCGCTGCATTAAAACGCGCTTCAGCTCATCCATTCTCCGTTCCCCTTCTCTTGAAACGATTAATTGGCTCGATCAGATTAGTATAGACCGCCACTGAAGCACTGTCAAAGTCTCTGCTATCCAGAAAGCGGGGATCAGGGGATAATATCCTGTTCGTTCGCAACGTGTTGAATTGACTCATAATCAGGCCTATTATCTGCAATACATTGGAATCACTGGCAAAAATTATGTTCTGTTTCTCCTGAAAATCTAGACGGTTGGTGGAAAACCGGCAAAACGCAGGAGGCTAGCGTCAGGTCAAGATCTCCTGAATTCTCTCCTTTTCGACATATTCCCGGCGTTTTCATGGTTCTCTCCGCTCTTATGGCGCAAAACGAGCAATGATCGGGGCCTTTAGAAAGATGCGCACCATCCTCCTGCGGGGGATCAGTCGCCGGCAGCCTCTGAAGCCTGGTGCTCCTTTATTCTGGCGAGGATATCCTGCATAAGCGCTTTGTTTTCGGAAGGCTCATCATGCAACATGCCTTGGTGACGAATCGCATGAATGTCAAAACCCATGTTGTATGCGTCCAATTGGTTCAGCGTTGTATGCTGTGACCACATAAGCACACCGAAAAGAACAACCTCCTCCGGAATCTGAAAGGCAACACTTACGTGGATTCCCGGCTGAAGATTCTTGAGCGATTGAACCCCTATGCCCTTGCTGCTCATATCCGTGACACGGGCCGATAGGGGTGTACCCTCTGCATCCACCAGTACATCAATTGAGACAGCGTGCCTTTCGTTCGCTCGCAGTTTTTCTACATCCATGGTCCGTATATCCTTCTGATTCATTACGCTTGGTTAAAGAGCATCTTGGGCCTCAGTGTGCTGTTTCCGTGACCAATTCCGTGCCTTTCCGTGGTGAAGCGTCATGGCGTGTTTCACAGGGGATCTCGATTTCCTCCGGCAATACGGCTTCTGCCGGCCACCGCGTTTTCGCCTATGCGATTTTAGACTGCAGAAAAGCGATGCACCCATCGGCCTGTTCTTCGGTGAGCCCGTGAAGGATCAAGGGCACTTCAGATCCAAGATTGCTGAGCAACGACAGATAGTGGTCGTAATCCAGCAGACCGGTTCCTGCGGCCAGATGTCCCGCCGCCCCATCGTGGTCAAGGTCTTTGGCGTGGGCAAGAACAACATCGTCACCCAGCAGCGCAAAAGCCTCATCAAGAATTTCACGCATGCGGGGCAGCTCCCCCTTGTGAAAGGTATTGGCCCCATCCATGACGACTTTCAAATGAGGGGACCCTATCTCGTCCAGTAAACGGCGGGCCTGTTTGGCCGAGTCGATCACATTGTCCACTTCGGGCTCAAAGGCAAGGGTTACATTGTATTTCTCGGCAATCTCTACGGCCTGCTGCATCGACGAGATCAAATCGCTCCATGCCTCCGGCGAGCTATTGTCGGGATGAGGCAGCCACATACTCCTGGGATTGCGCGAACCGGTACATAACGAGACAATCGATGTATCGAGTTGGTCGCAAGCAGATGCCACGGTTTCCAGGAACCGCAATCCATTCTGGCGTTTCTCATTATCGGGATCAATCATATTGTACATGCCATTGATCGCCGACATCGTTATCTTACGTGTGCTCATTTCCCCGCGGATGCTGTCACACACGTCCTCATCGATACGATCCGGAAAGTGGGTTAATCGGGCGCTGGAAAGATCGAATTGCATGCAGCCAAGACCATGATCGGCCACCGCATCAAGCTCCTCCTCAAGAGTGGAACGAGGAAACGTTCCGGACATAATTCCAATCTGCATTGGGTGTGTCTCCTTGTCAGAACACTGCTCTTGCCTTGGTTC
>JAZFSW010000221.1:0-8794 GCA_036446375.1 Desulfobacterales bacterium
ATTGAAATGCGAAGCATTTCACACAATTCCCAGGGAATTTATGCAACGTTGAGGTTACCTCTGTGTTCTCTGTGGACTCCTTATCGGGTCGTAGCTCTAGTGACGCCTGATGTGAGAGACAAAGATGTGTCCACAAAGGAGAACAGGAGATACTGCCCTTCTATGTTGTGACGTAATAGGAAGTGTAAACCCCGGCGCCCCTGAAATCACCCTTCATTGACGGACGGGCTTCATCCATTTTCAGTGGCATCTTGTTTATTGCATCAGATGGCCCTGTTGTCTCAGCAGCATTATCATCCGCTGCTTTTCTCACTTCGGCCCTCGCTTCTTCAGTTTCATTTTCAATGCTGTATGATCCACCCATACGACCCCCTATTGATGATGATTGGACAGTCCATCTTCCTGTCTCTATTAATTATCGGAACAAAAGCGTGAATACTTTAGTTATGGCTCCCGGAACCGGTCAGATCCAACAATGCTCAGAGGAGCACCATCGTCCCATACCTCCACTGTAAGCGGCCCTGGTTCATTCCTCAGAACCTGCCCAGCCTCGGGTCCCGGGGAACCATCTCGTCGAGATCCGGCATCTGGTTGGTTTTTATGAGATACACAGCCCTCGCCGTTACGCCTGCGATAAGGATAAGTATACCGCCTATGGTAATCAGCATCGCTCGCTCCTTTCCCGGCTGAAAGGACATGTCTCTTCACCGGGTCAATCGTTTCGTTCCTTGGCCAATTCAGCCTGCGAATACGACAGGATACGATAGCCGTTATCCTTCTTCGTTCTGTGAGCCCTGCACAACCCCCCCCACGCATTTGCTGAAGAATTGTGTAACAATCAGCAGAAGGCCCCCCTTGCGTCAAAGAAGCATAACTATCTACTTATATTGGGTAAGCAATATTTGGACCAAAAGCAGGCTTCAGGAAGGTAATTCGTTAAATCACTGTGAAATCACGGTGTTATCTGGGCGAGAACCTGTGGCAATGGTTTTGACGTGCGTGCCCTATGGGACAATATTTTGACATTCCGGATATTTGTGGTCATTTCTGCCGGACATTCTTTTGTCACGCCCTTCACCTCTTTTTAGGGGCGACAGAGGTATGATCTATACCTTGACTTACCGGCGCACGTCTGCAATATTCCGGGCCGTCAAAGGGAAGGGCGTATATCATCGAAAATGACTGGCCGGTTACGATACGCGGCGGCGCCCACGGAGCGACTCATCGGCGCAAACATCACGCTATGGAAGGAGATCACAGTATGTCCAGTGAAAACAAGCCGGCATCCGTATTGCTGGCAGCAATGGCCGATGGCATCGGAGACTTGACGTTTGCGTCAGCTGAGTGGGTGGGAGCCGCCGGGGAAGCGCTGTCTGCAGCGGCGGCCCTGCACGCAGACGGCCTGAAGGATCTTGGCAGGTTCACACTGTGCTATGTGGGCCACAACCCACCGGCGTATCTGCATGGCGATGCGACGCTTTCCTGGCATGCCACATTCAACGGCTCAACCGTAGACGTGCGCGCTGGCGAGTTGCCGGCAGCAGAATGCGATCTGAAAGTGCAGGCCGATCACTCCATCCTCAGCAATATGGCCCGGCTTCAGCATCATGGGAAAGACCCCGGTGTGGTGGCCGCAGCAAAGGAGCGTCTCGCAAAGCTGTCCAAGTGGGAGGTGCACGGGAAAGTACCGGAGCATAAGGTGTTGGAGGCAGTATTGCGTTCCCTGCATGACACGATGGCCGTACGTACCATGCCCCGTTTCGTTTTTATGACACCCGAGTGGGTGAGCTCAGCTCGATATATTCTATCCACCCGGGCAACATCGGAAAAGTACGCTGATGGGATCAGGGATGTCGTCTATACTTTCTCGGAAGAGTTTGGCGAAGGACCCCATTACGCTTTCCCCGACGGATCGCACGGTGGTTTCTGGGTGCACTGCAACCACGGTCAGATCACGGTGGGCGCAGGACCGCTTCCCAGGGAACGGGAACCGGCCGATAAACTCACCAAAGGGGTTTACATCCCCGTAGTGCCGATAGGTCGCACGGTTAATCGGGCCATGACAGAAGGCGAGCAGGCGGAGAAAGCCGAATATGACAAAACGGCTTTTCGTTTCGACAAGAAGGCGAACCGAAGACCGGTAACCCAGTCATCACCATCGGGAAAAGGTGAGATGCCGGATGCACTGAGCCGCATCTTTATGCCCCTGCATGATGAACTATCCAAGCGAACCTCAGGAGAGCTGCCGGCAGATTTTGACACCACCATCAAGGCAGAGTGGGCAGCACCCCTGGGCTTTGATCGGAGCGCAACCTACGACCCCTCCTGGGTACGCTACGATAAATTCGATATCTACGGTGAGCCGATACGCTAGCGCATCCCTCATGCGTCCGGCTTTTCTTACCATCCAAGAGCCTACGGAATCTTCAGAGGTCCTCGGTTAGAATTGCGCCGGTTTGGCGAGAATTTCCCTGATCTTCATGTCGAATAGCTGATTGGTGGAACTGGCACCGATCACCACGGCCGTATCACCACCCCTTCCGGTCCCTGCAACGGCGATGACATCCTCATTCTCTTCATTGTCCTTATCCTGAATGGGTATCAGACCGGCATCTGCAGCCATGGCTACGCACTCCACACAGACCTTCATGCCCTGACCGAACATCCGCAGCACCGCCGAAATCAGCGCCTGGGGTGAAAACCATCCGCGCTTTCCCATGGCAATCTCATAGCCGGTAAATGTGTCTGTTCCGGTAAAGACGATTCCGCCCAGGCTTTCTATCTCCGCCTTTGTCTCCTGATTGAAGAACTGCAGGCCCGGTTTGCCATGGCCGGTACTGTGGGTTACAACGACCACCTTAACATCCGTATCCTTCATCGCTTTTGCCGCTGCGAGCCCGGTGTCGCCAACCGTGGATGCAACGACCACGTGCTTTATGCCTCGTTTCGCTGCCTCCTCCTTCACGATCTCCAGGGTCTTTTCTGAGTTCTCTTTTCCGGGTTTGTCGAAATACATGGCATTCTCCTTTCTGGGTTGTTTTTGACCTTACATGGCATCGACGTTACAGTATAGGCTTCCATCATTTCAGTCAATCCCCCAAAACCTGCGATTGATTTCGTACGGTTGGTCACGGAGACTTCGGGTGGCTCCCTTTGCCACGCCGCCTTGTCGATTGAGCCATTGGGCATCCGCAAGGTCTTGACAAACCACAGGAGATGTCTGATATATCTGCAATCCCATCAGACTGAACCCAGCTCAATTCCCTATCTCCTCCACATCCTGTTTGGGGCCGATTGTCGGGCCAAGATAACCGGCTGATATTGATGAAATAAGATGTTCTTGTGAAGGCCTGGAGCGCTGATATGACACCCATTTCTGTGAGCCATATCTTTCAGACAGAGAAATTCAGAGGCAAGTCACTGGAGCAGGTGTACCTCACAGACTATGCAGAACTCGAAGGGCAGATGGAGAAGGAAAGAAGAAAGGACAGCACCAGCGCAATCATACAGGAATTCGATGAGCTAAGACAAATAGTGCTTGGTAGAAAGACAATGGCCTCAATATGTAGGATTCCGAGTTGTTCTAGACCTGGCGTTAAACTGTCCCTCTATCCGGCTCCCGGCAGGGGCTGGGTACCTCGTCCATATTTCTGGTGTGAAGAGCACGAACCATGGTCGAAAAGGGCCGGGGTATTGGCCATCTCTTTTGACGTATCAAAACTCTTCAAATCGAAGGTGGATCAGAGGATCTTCTGCAAAAACCTTTGCCGAGAATTGGGCATGGAAAGGGTAACAAAGGAACTGGCACACAGCTTCTTCTACCACGGAGACCTTTGAATTTCTCCTCACAGCAGATTTTCCGAATTGTAATATCAGCAGGTTACAATTCCAATTCTTTCAGAGTGCGCTGTTTTTCAAAGGTCTAATGACGATGCGTAGGATCTTGGGTTTGCGGATATATATTGGTCTGCTAATCCCGCAGCAGTGCCGCGAGGAATGCGCTCGCTATTTCAGTTCACTGTAGGCGACAGCAACATCGAGACCTTTGAATTTCTCCTCACAGCAAATTTGCTGAATTGTGACATCAGTAGGTTACAATTCCAATTCTTTCAAAATGCGCAGTTTTTCAAAGGTCTCACATCAGAGCCACATCGGTCGAGAACTAGCCCTTGGTCGGCAGGACGACCGTTGCCGTTCCGGGGGTCGTAGTCTCGCCCTGGCCGTTCTCTACCCAGATATCACAGTCCACGATGTGCTCGGAACCATCGACGTGTTTTCGGGTAACCCTACCTCTAATCTGCCATGTCTCTCCGTCATGGGGCTCGACCAGCGATTTCATCGTTCTTGGACGGTCCATCCGCCGGTACTGGCAGGAAAACTTCTTGAGAAATCCGTCTTCCCCGGCAAAATCGGTCATCAGATGCACCAGCCACTGCCGTTTGAGGGCTCCGTGGACAATTGGCTTGCCCAAACCTGATGCTGCTGCAAATTCGTCTTCATAGTGAAGGGGGACAAAATCTCCTGAAGCGCCAGCCCATTTCACCAGTGATTGTGTCGTGGCAACCTTGCTGAGGGGAGGCAATTCGTCACCCTCATTGATATCTTCCCATAGTATTTGCTCAGCCATTTGTTTCCTCCAATGGAGATGACGTGTCAACTGCCCGGTTCACCCTCGGGATGGATCCCCGTTCCGCGTGATGTGGCGATGACCTCACCGTCTTGATTTGTGTATGTCGTCTCGGTGGTCATAAAGACCATCTTGCCGGTGCTGCCTTCACGCACGGTGATATCCGTAATCGTCGATTGAGACGTGATCGTGTCTCCTGCCTTAACCGGTTTGGTAAACTCATATTCAATCCCGCCATCAAGGATACGGCCGAATCCCGCCTTGGCGATTGCAGGTCTTGCGCCAGCTGTTTCATCGGGAGCGCCTTCTCCCTTTCGCCCCCATTTCCTCGGACGACCGGAAAACCAGGGCGCGGAAATGAAGCCTGGAGGCGCAAGAATGGATCCGTGTCTGGATTCCTTGGCGTAATCATCATCCCAGTAGAGCGGATTGGGGTCATCAACCGCATCGGCAAATCTCCTGATGGCCTCTTTCTCCACAACGAAGACGCTGGGAGGCCCCTTCTTACCGATGAACCTGGTTACCTCTTCTGGCAGCATATCAATCCTCCTTCACCGGGATTTCCCGCTTCAACTCGCGTTGAGGTGTCCCGGCCCCATTGCTTTGTCAACGATGATATATCATGGCACCCGGCGGCTGGCCAGACCTTACCCGATGGAGACGTTCACGTCATGAGAAACGCCAAGCTTGCCTGGCGCACCAGGATATTGCGTTTAGCAGGTCGAAATATGGCAAAGACGTGATGGTATGTCAAGACGCAAGTCAGCACATCCTGTGGTGCAGAGAATGCCTGCCCGCCATCGGCTCCGCCTTCAGGCGAGGCGGGCGGGCGCTTGGATCACCGAGAGAAGCGGCCCTGATCGAGCATCATAGAGCAGACGCGTCGTGGGCCTGTTGCATGAAAGAAGGGATTTTGGGCCGGATTTGGGTTAGGGGACATCCTGTCAATGAATAATTTGCCTGTCCCTTTTACTTTCAGAATGCCCCCTGCCCATCAGTGGTGTGGTTCTTCCTTTGCGTCCGCTTCCAACAGCACCTTCTGTATGTGGGATGGCGACTTAAAGAACGCTTCGATTGTGTCACGTGACACATTCTTCGTCTTCGCATTCTGTCTATCCGCTATCGCCATTTCTCATCACACTCGCTTTGAAAAGATCATTCCGGTCGTCATTCGTCCACCTCCGTATCGTCCTTTTCGGCTTGCGCTGCGTCTTGTCCTGCGAAGCTCTCAGAGCGACCTGTCCTGCATCTTGTCTCGGCATCTTGTGGGCGCATAGCTCAGTGAGCGTCGACCCAAGCCCAACGGACGACAACGGAAGCCTTGGCGACGCGGGAAGTGGGAAGCCCAGGGAGGAAGTACGGTATCGAAAAGAGGACCATGACACCGGTATACTGCAGTTTCAAGACATCATTTCGTTTGTTTTCAGATGCTTATCTTGGTGCGACCCCGAGGGCTCCGCCAACCGGACGCGACGACCAGCCTGCACTGGCAAATTCAGATCAAGTCGGTTAATAACCTGTTATGCCAATGGCTTAGGATCGTTGTTGAAGATTTCTGCAACACGTCCCACAAATCTGTGGGACGTCATTTCAGCGGATCCCGTTGCTCGACATCCCCTACCCTCACCCCAATGAGCCAGCCCTTTTTCTTCCTCCGCGACGAGCAAGGTACTTACACACAGGATTGGAACCGCATTTCGGGCATCGAAAAGGTGGTCCCAAGACGCCACCGGCATTCTCAAAAGCATCTCATTGTGTCAATACCAGCAGGTTGGCTTCGTCCGGCAAGGAATCCCACCCGGATCTTGAGCCACTCTCGTAAAGACACAATTCTGACCCCAAAAAGGGGCGTTTAAGACGATTTTGAGCCCTGTTTTGAAGGTGATTTCATCATACCCAGCAGTTGCCGCGTCACGGTAGGAATCCCGGTTACCCAGAACCCCCCGTACAGATCCGTACGTGAGGTATTGCCTCATACGGCTCCTACCTTGGGTGATAACGTTGGAATCTCTGACCTGGAAAAGGATGTACAATTCTGACTCTTGGTATCAGCCACCGGATTAGTTTCTCAAAGCGTTTCCACGTAAAGCTCTTGCCTTTGTGGCTCCTGCGCCTCAGTGTATGTAGCCAGGCTCTGGTTGTTTGGTCATAGAAACTTTTCACCAAATCCATGTTATAGGGGACAGCATAATAGTTCTGATGCCCTTGGATTACTGAATTCAGCCATTTACCAGTTTCCATAACATCGTCATGCATTCGTTCTTTCAGTTCCTTTCTCACTTCCTTGCACTTCTGGGCAAACCGTTTCTTGGCTGTCGTACGGCGGATTGTATATCCCCCGGTTTTTGTTCTCGAGCAAGAATGCGTGAAACCCAGAAAGTCGAACGTCTCAGGTCTGCCCTCGCCTCTCTTCCGGCGATTGGCCTCTGCAAAACGCCCAAACTCTATCAACCGAGTCTTATCCGGATGTAATTCAAGACCGAATTTGCCCATCCTCTCAGTCACATCTTTCAGGAACCTAACTGCATCACTTCTGTGTTGAAACCCCACAACGCTGTCATCGGCATAGCGTACAATTATCACATCTCCGCTTGCATGCCTCTTTCTCCACTGGTGCGCCCATAGGTCTTGTGCATAATGCAGGTAGATATTTGCCAGCAAGGGCGAAATCACCGACCCTTGTGGGGTGCCGACTTCTTGCGGCACACGTCTACCGTCTTCTGCAACACCAACCTTTAGCCATTTTCTAATCAATCGCAATACTCTGCGATCTGCTACTCGATACTCCAGGAATTTCAGCATCCATTCATGATTGACTCTATCGAAAAAGCCAGAAATGTCTGCATCAAGTACGTAATTGATCTTACGACTCCATATTCCTACATACAGAGCATCGAGAGCCATGTGTTGACTGCGTTTTTCTCTGAAACCATAGCTGAAACCTACAAAATCGGTCTCGTAGATTTGATTTAATATCGTTGCCACTGCTCGCTGGACTATCTTGTCCGAAAGAGCTGTAATGCCAAGTCGCCTCTTTCGGCCGTCCGGTTTGTCAATAAGCTTTCTTTTGACAGGTTTTGCTCTATAACTCCCAGCGTGCAGAGCCTCATGCAAATCTGCTATCCGTTCAGCCAAGCCTTCCTTGTACTCGTGCCATGTCTCATCATCAACTCCAGCCGCTGCATTCTTCTTCAGCCTATAGAAGCTCTCTGATAGCAACTCTGGCGTAATGTGATGAAAAAGATTATTGAATCTGGCACCCTTATCCTGCTGAGCTCTCCTACGTACACCATAGAGACCGGTCGACGCAGCCACCCGCCCCTGAGTGCGGACCGCGGCAGCTTCTATGATGTTCCCCTCGGTCAACGCCCTTCCCTCCACCTGCTCCGCAAAGGTTTTACCCCCGTTGTTCGCCGGCTTCTCAGGTACTATGTTGTTGTCCGACTTCCGTGAGCCGTTCGTGCTTGTCGTCTGGAATTTCTCCTTCACTAGCCGTTCCTCTTTGATTCATCAAAGGAAGACTCACGGATATCCCGATTCCCGCGTAAGAGATGTCCACACATGCCAGGTTCTAAGACTCCGCTGGGTTGTTCTGCAACTCGCATTTTAACGCTGCAGAACATATTGCCTTCCCAACCGGACCACGTGGTCGGCACCCAGAAAGTGGTGATTTCGGAGCTCAATAGCCCGCCTGTGCTTCCCTCTGTCAACGCTTCAGCCACCTCATTACTGTGATCGCCGCATGACTCGAGGCTGGTGTGATTTGCTATATCTTCACCATAAGACTCTTTCATTCTCTATCTCTTACCGGTTTTAATCGGCGCTTTCGGCCCGACCCCAGGCCCATTGCCAACCTTATCGGTTTGCCGGGCAAATCAAGCACATACACATCACTTCCGGATGCGCAAAAGGAAGATCCATATCTGCTATGCTTTCTTCCACATAGACAGTGGCACGTTTGAGAGAGTCCTTTAGATTTCCGGCATCCTTGAACGACTCAGACGCTCTGGCTGTTTTCACACCCTGACCACTAGAAAGCTCATTCAGCTTCTCAAGCAATTCCCAATCCCTCAACATGACAACAGCCACTCCCTCTTCCGGATCAACACTGATACCAATAATTGTCTTCTTCACGTAACTTTTCTCGGTCGTTATCCGATCCCTGAC
>JAZFSW010000222.1:0-5094 GCA_036446375.1 Desulfobacterales bacterium
TTCCAGTGGGTCCGCCGGTGTTTGTAAGACAGTTCCAATATGCCCAATATATCGTCACAGACATCCTGAGGAATCTGGTAATCGATCTGTCTTTCATTCTTCGCCCTGGATTCTGCCTCCTGTTTGATATCCGACACAAAGCTCGGCCACGGGCCGGATTCCAACTGATCCAATAGGGGTGTTTTGTGTTTTGCCATAGCGGACTCCCTTTTCACAACTTAAGTCACATTCTGGGTCTTTCACCCGAACCCTCGTCTCAATCCAGGCCGAAAAGCCGTGCAGGCGCAATCCTCGACCCCTTGAACCCTCAAGATTCACTCACCTCTCTTGGAGAAGAGCCACTTCCTTCATAATCTCAGGGGCAACCTCATAGCCCAGTTCGACGGCTTTCCCGCAATGATCGATAGCCGCTTGAGTGTCGCCTTTCTCAAGATAAGCAATAGCCAGATTGTTGTGGGCGATGGCAAAGGCCGGTTCAATCTCAAGCACTTTCAGGCTGGCACCAATGCTCTTGTCGATCAGGCCTTTCATCAGATAGGCATTGGCAAGGGTCGTGTGGGCCTGGAGAAAATTGGCGTTATAGGCAATGGCCTTTTCCAGAGACCGGATCGCCTCATCAATCTTTCCCTGCTGAAGCAATACGAATCCGATATTTCCATGCCCTTCGGAAAAGCCGGCTCTTGCCTGGATTGCCTGCTGGTTGTAGGAAAGACAGCCGTCAAGATCCCCATTCATCAGGCAAATGCCTCCCAACTGAACATAGGCTTCCGCCAGCGTTGGGCTGCATGCAAGGGCTTCGCGGAGTTCGTTTTCTGCCTCCGTATATTGTTTGAGTCCCAGGAGCGCCGCGGCCAGATTATAGTGGGATGTACCGCAATCCGGGTTTGCTGCCAGGGCGGCTCTCTGTCGTGCAATGAATTCATTTGCGTTCTTTGCTTTATCCATAGCCATGGCTGCCACGTTCGTATCCGCGATAATGAAAGGTCCTAAATAACAAATGACAAATAACAAATAGCAGACAAATCAGAATAACCCAAATACAAAATTACAAACAAGTGACTTCTAATCGTGTTTGAGATTCGGCGCTTTTGGATTTGGGACTTGCTTGTCATTTGGTGCTTGTGATTTCGCTCTGCCTGATTTGAACTAGAGGTCAGACAATTATCTTTGCACCTCGACGACTTCGCAAGAGATTTGTCACCAGTGTTGTCGTGACCGATGCATCGGAGTATCAAAGCCGTGTTTCTTCCTTGACCGATACGATGATCTTGTAAAGCGCGGTGAGAATAAGAATCCCGATCGCGTAAACACCTGCCGAAATCACTATCTCCGGAAAGGTCGGAATATATTCACTGATATGATTCAGGGGGGAGGGGACAAACCCACCGGAAATCACGCCCATTCCCTTGTCGATCCATACGCCGATAAAAACAAGAAGACAGGAAACGGCAAGAATAGGCTCATTTCTGCGGGTGACCGGATTGACCAAAAGGAGTATCGCCACAACCATCGAAACCATGGAAATCCACATCCATGGCACCATGGCGCTGTGGCCCGAAAGGCCGGCAAACAGATAATAGAAATGGTCCATCTGCTCCGGCAGGTTGCCATAAAAGACAACAAACACCTCGCAGATAAGGAAGAAGACATTGAGAAGAAGCCCATAGGTAGCAATCTTTGCAAGGCTTTGGATCTGCTCTTTGCCCGGATCGAACATCGTCACCTTTCGGATGAGCAGGCAGAGCAACACGAGAAGCGCCGGACCCGATGCGAAAGCGGACGCAAGAAACCGTGGTGCAAGAATAGCGGTCAACCAGAATCCGCGTCCGGGGAGACCACAGTATAGATACGCCGTTACCCCATGGACAAAGATCGCCCACGGAATCGACAGGTAAATCAGTGGCTTCACCCAAGCCGCCGGCGCCACACCATCTCGTTCGGCTTCAAGAACTTTCCAGCCGATAACGATATTTAGAACCATGTATCCTGTCAATGCAATCATATCCCAAAACAAAATCGAATGGAGAGATGGATACAGGACGGTATTCAGCACCCGCATGGGTTGTCCCAGATCGATGAAGATATACAGCACGCACATCAGATCCGAAGAAACAGCCAGAAAGAGCCCCAGGATGGTAATCCTGCCGAATGCTTTATAGTCGTGGAGGTAATACGGAACGATCACGATCACGGCCGATGCGGCAATACCCACAAGAAAGGTAAACTGGGCAATGTAGAATCCCCATGAAACATCTCTGCTCATACCGGTAATACCCAACCCAAATTCGAGTTGCCGTAGATAGAAGCTGAATCCGATGCCGGTGACAATGAGCAATGCAACCATCCAGCCGTAATATTTGCGGCTTCCTTTTATCGCCAATTCAAGCATAACCACCTCATATGATGTAGTAAACCCGTGGACCGGTTCCCAGGCTCTGTCTACGTCTGATCGTGTAATGGGACTTCAGCAGCTTTCTTACACCGGATTCAGGATCCTCAAGATCCCCGAAGGTCAGTATTCCCCCGGATACCGCCACACAAGCGGGCATCTTCCCCACGGCCAACCGTTCAGCACAGAAATTGCACTTTTCAACTACCCCCATCATCCGTGTGGGAAAGTGGGAATCAATCTTGGGAATAAAGGGACGGGGATCTCTGAAATTGAAACTTCGCGAACCATAGGGGCACGCGGCCATACAAAACCGGCAACCGATGCATCGATGGTAGTCCATCGAGACGATACCATCTGGCCGCTTAAACGTTGCCTGGGTGGGACAAACGCGCACGCATGGGGGGTTCTCGCAATGGTTACACAGTACCGGAAGAGAGAGATCGCTTAACTTCTCATTCACATATTCGTGGGCTTTGGCGGGAAAGGCATGCTTAAACCTTTCGGCCCAGATCCATTTGACTTCGTGATTCTTGTTGGCCAGCAGCGGCACATTGTGAATACGATGGCAGGCGGCCATCATCACTTCAATATCGCCGATCGACCGGATATGCCGTGTGTCGATCACCATCGCCCATTGTTTGGCTGAAAGCGCTTTTTCATTCTCAAGGACCTGGGGTGCGTCCCCTTGGGCTCCGGATGAAGCAAAAACATCCAGAACAGGCCGAAGGCCGAGACCCAGCGCCGAAACACCGGCTATTTTCAAGAAGCTTCTTCGACGGCTTTCCATCACGCGTTCTCCTTTGGATCGATATGGCAATTCCAGCAGTCA
This sequence comes from Desulfobacterales bacterium, assembly GCA_036446375.1. GTDB lineage: Bacteria > Desulfobacterota > Desulfobacteria > Desulfobacterales > JAZFSW01 > JAZFSW01. Next base: position 3,222 of record JAZFSW010000222.1, read on the forward strand.
AGCTTAACCGAAACATAGTTGTGGCATCGGTCACAAAACGCGGCCCTTTCCGAATGACAACCCAGACAGGTATCGGTGAGACTCATTCTAAATTCCTTTCCACTGCCGTTGACGTACGCCCGCTTGCCGTCGCGCACGACGCTATCTCTCCACGCGTCAAGAAGGGTCATATGCTGGGTCTTCATATACGCGACGGGTCTGACACAAGCCCCAGCTGCTTTCGCCTTTTCCGACAGCTTGATTTCCGGAACCGGCGCAGCCTTTCCCAGGTTGTACCAGAAGGGAAAGGTCACCATAGCAATGAAAATGAATAACCCGGTGTATATCTTGTATTTATCATTCATCCGCATCACCCTCCAATCCGGCAAGCGGCTCTCCGCGCAGATTCGTTGCTCGCTCACCTTCACCGGGCAGGACAAGGGCATTGCCTACAAGCTCGTGAAGACCGGTGACACCAACACCCGGAACCCAGTAATCCATGAGTGGTGGAAATGCTGCACGGTCAATCGCACAGATACAGGACAGCATATTTACGCCATAGGTCTCATGTACATGTTTTACGGCATTGGCCCGGGGCAGCCCCCCTAACATTCTCAATTCGGTGTTTTCCCCTGCGTTGAGCCCGGCGCCACTGCCGCAGCAGAAACTGTGTTCCCGGATCGTACTTGCCGGCATCTCAAAGAAATTATTGCACACCTTGCCAATAACATATCGTGGCTCATCATACATTCCCATCGCCCGGGCCACATTACAGGAATCGTGGTAGGTAACCTTCAGATGATCATTTCTGCCGGGATTAAGGTTGAGTTTGCCGTTCTTGACAAGGTCCGCGGTGAATTCTGCGATGTGAACCACCTTTGTAGAGGCGGCATTTTCAAATGTCGTGTGGGTTATGGAAGAAACAGGTGTCTCAAGAAAATCGGCAGGCCCATTCATCGTATCCATGTATTGATGAATAACGCGCCACATATGCCCGCATTCACCACCGAGTATCCATTTCACGCCGAGTCGTGCCGCTTCCGAATACATCTTCGCATTCAGCCGCTTCATCGTTTCTGCCGAGGTGAACGCGCCGAAGTTTCCCCCTTCCGATGCATAGGTACTCCAGGTAACATCCAAGCCGTAGTTGACCTTCAAGTAATGGAATAGCATCAGATATCCCATGCAGGTATAGGTCCCCGGATCGGCATACATATCGCCCGATGGTGCGATAAACAGAATATCTGCCCCCTTTTTGTTGATGCTGGGCTCTACCTGAACACCGGTTTGTTTTTCAATATCTTCGACAAAGAAATCCATCATGCTCTTGAACGTATGGGGCTGAATAGCAAGGTGGTTACCGGTCCGGTAGCAGTTGGCCACCGGTGTAGCAATATTGTCAATATTGAGACCGACAAGGTTGAGCAATTCCCGGGCCATCATGGTGATTTCTGCCGTATCGATACCATAGGGACAATAGACCGAACATCGGCGACACTCCGTACACTGAAAGAAATAGTACCACCACTCTTTCAACACCTCCACGGTCAGTTCTCTTGCCCCGGCGATTTTTCCGAGTATTTTCCCGGCAGCGGTAAAATCGTTTCGGTACACGGATCTGAGGAGTTCTGCACGAAGCACCGGCATGTTTTTGGGATCACCGGAGCCGATAAAAAAGTGGCATTTGTCGGCACATGCGCCGCAGCGCACACAGATATCCATAAACACCTTAAGGGATCGATACCGGCTCAGCCGCTCTTTGAATCCCTCGTGGATAATTTGTTGCCAGTTATCGGGAAGTTTCCAATCATCATCCATCGGATTCCACGCCCGCGCATGGGGAAGGTCCAGAATTTCGAGACTTCCAGGATCGGCTGCATGACAATACATCCCC
>JAZFSW010000223.1:0-7690 GCA_036446375.1 Desulfobacterales bacterium
ATACTTTTCTCTATGACCTGACTGATATGTTCTACCGGCGGCAGGTCAGTGTATTCATTTTTCAACGCATTGAAGGCATGCGGATCGGCGGTAACAATCGCATTCACACCTGAATTGACAATGGCATCGGTATTCTGGTCCTTCGTGTCCTGGAAGAGCATCTCCTCGCCAAACCGCCGGGTCTCATTTCCGGAATCTTTTTCTCCTTTTCCTAAGATCCCGAAATCGATACCAGCTGTGGAAAGAACACGCGCGGTTGCCCGGGCCAAATCTTGCATCCGATCATCATAGGAAGAAATACTGTCCACAAAGTAGAGGATGTCTGCCGAGACCTTCTTGTCCAGGATTTTCACCTCAAAACCCTCACCGACATCGTCAGTCCACTCCGCCCGCTTCTTCTCCATCAAACCCCAGGGATTTCCTCTCTTCTCAAGCGCCCCGAGGGGTTTTTGCAGCGACTGGGGCACGTTGCCTTCTTCAATCATCCCCCTTCGCAGATCAACAATCTTATCGATGTATTCAATACCCAGGGGACACTCCTGCTCGCATGCGCCACAGGTGGTGCAGGACCAGATCTCATCTTCACTGTAAATATCGCCGATAAGGGGCTGGCTTTCCAACGAATCACCAAACAGGGGATAGTTTTTGCGGACCAGACCCCGGCCCTTTATCGAGATGAAACGGGGTGACAGAGGACGGCGGACTCGGTTGGCCGGGCACCGGTCCGAACACCTCCCACAATCCGAACAGGTGTAGAAGTCCAGAATATGCTTCCAGGTAAAATCCTCAAGTTTCTGAACACCGAAGGTTTCCAGATCATCAAGTTGCTCATCGGACACACCATGGCGAACCGGCTTGATGTTGCCTTTGTCAAGACGCATGAAAAACACATTGGGTATCGAGGTGATCTCGTGGAACTGTTTGCTCATGGGCAGGAAACAAAGGTAGAAGAAAAACAGGACATCGTGGACATAGTAAGCCGCGATATGTATCCCCTGCAAGGTTCCGATGGAGAGATTTCTCACCATTTTCTCAAAAAGCCATCCAAGGGTCAGCGGAGCCAGGTATTCAACCGGCATCCCCTTCTGGCTCTGGGCTGCCGCCAGGCAGGCTTCATACAGGCTTTCGCTGAACATGAGGGTGGTGAGAAGGCACAGGACAAATACCGCTTCGGGCTTGTGATTGGGGCCGTATTTTTCCGGAACGGCGTATCTTTCCGGCTCAAAAACACCACGCCGGATCGCTGCGGTGATACAGGCTATCGCCATAAGCGTGGCGGTATAGTCTTTAACGATCGCATAGCCGTGCCCAAGGGCACCGTCGAATCCGGGAAAGACAAAGCCGTCATACAATCCGATCATGACAAAGGCCGCTGACCGAATGAGCAGAATCAGAAAGCCGAAGAAGAACACGAAATGCAGCATGCCGGAAAACATAAACCGCGGATGACGATACTGGCCAAGCCACATTTTCAAGAACGTAACGATACGCTCCGGGATGCGATTGAAGCGGTGGTCCGGTGCGGCCTGCAACAGTGGCTTTGCCCGTCTGATCATAATATAGATGAATGCGGAAATGCTGACTAAAGGGATCAGCACAGATAGCATCACTGTCGGAATGCCCAAAACGGTGGCTTCTGCCGGAGAGATTAACGCGAGTTCCATTGTTGCCTTTCCTTATCGTATATCGTCTGATGTACCCGATGCTTCAGATGCTTCAGACGCTTCAGATGCTTATGAGAATCAGGATGTGGTGTCCCAAATGAATCGGGCAATGGGCTTCATGGTCCTATCTGACCGTCAGAACCATTAGACCAAGCTTTCACACCTAACAGACAGATTTTCAACCTGTCAAGAGAAAAAGGTCTCTCAGGTGATACCCAGGGCGAGTCACTGCAAGAATGTTTTTACATCCGCCCGGGCCTTTAACTTTTCAACAGTATGTTTGACTTCTTTATCCACCCGTTTCCGGTGCAGATTCTGGTAAATAGTGTCCTTGACGTCCTCATAGGAATAGACGGATTCGGGTTTCTTATCGATAACGTTAATGAGGTGATACCCGAAATCGCTCCTTACCCGTTCGCTCACTTCACCGGGATTCAAGGCAAACGCTGCATCTTCAAAGGGTTTGACCATCTGTCCGCGACCAAAAAAGCCCAGATCTCCCCCCTTGATACCCGTGGGGCCCTCAGAGAAGGTTCTGGCCAATGCGGCAAAATCTTCACCGGAGAATAACTTCTGCTGAATGGTTTCAATCTTCTTTCTTGCCGCGGCCCTTTGCGACGCATCATCATCCCGGTGAACCTTAATCAGAATATGGCGCGCGTGAACCGTTTCGGGTCTTTTGAAATAATCCGGATTCCTGTTATAAAATCCCCTGGTTTCCTTCTCTGCAACCGATACGGCAGGCGCAATCGTGCCGTCAATATACTGTTGAAGCGCAATTGACCGTTCGATCTGTAACCTCAAGGCGTCTTCAGTGAAATTCAGCTCATTCAGGGCGTCTCTGAATTCCGCCTCGCTGGGGTAACTGTCTTTCATGGATGACCATCTGGCTTCAGCATCACGGGTTTTCACCAGGAACCCTTGCTTCTGGCTCTCCCGGTAGAGCAACTCCCGGCCGATGATATTATCGAGAACAACCTTCTTGATTTCCGTAAGCTGCGATTCGCTGACCTGTCTTCCTTGCCGCAGCATCCGGTTTTGAACCTGGTTCATCTCCCGCTCATAGTCTTTGCGGCTGATACCGGACCCGTTGACAAGTGCAACCGTATCTGTCCGGAAATACCCATCGCCCGCCCATACCGATGAAGCAATCCATCCCATAAACAGGATTAGACAAATACCCGGAAAATGCCATTGATGGTGCCTTTTCACCCCGATCACGCTCCTTGTCATAAGGGGTCTCTCCTATTGAGAAAAGTCCCGACAGGTAGTGCCGTTAACTGCGTATCACCAGATGCGTCACTGACCGGTTTTCGTTTAGCACCCTTTGTGTTTGAAAAGCAAATATAAAGTATCGCGGGACGCGGACAAAAGGACCGCTGGCAATCGGGTGACAGCTATCGGATACAGACGGCCGATAGCCGTCGCAGGCAAATCACATCTTCACCTGCAGGACAACTTGACGCGAGATTCCTTTATATGGTAGGAATGGGTTTCAGTCAGGAGAATCCAGCCGATTGGATTGTGCTTTCTAGAGCAATAATCATGGCAGGATCCTATCCCAGAGTCGGTTATCATCGAAGGAATATCCCGCCCTTTCAGGTCATCCTGCCCAATAGCCTGAGAACATGTTGCCTTCGCACGGACAGGAAACGGGGAAACTTAAATTATACGAGAGAAGGATTTGATCTATGAGTGAGACAGCAGAACTGATTATTGATGGCAGAACATATGAATTTCCGATCATTACCGGATCGGAAGGAGAAAAAGCGATCGACATTTCCGATCTTCGGCAGCGGACGGGCCTCATCACCCTTGATCCGGGTTTCGTCAACACCGGTAGCTGTACCAGCGACATCACCTTCCTCAATGGGGAAAAGGGGATTTTGCGATACCGCGGAATCCCCATTGAGCAACTTGCCAAGTATTCCAGTTTCAGAGAAACCGTATACCTGCTCATCAACGGGGTGCTGCCAACACGGCTGGAGCTCAACAATATGTCGGTTCTTCTAAATGATCATTCCCTGATCCATGAAGACATGCATATTTTTTTCGAAAACTACCCCCGTGCCTCCCATCCCATGGGAATCCTCTCATCCATGGTAACGGCCCTGCGCAATTTTTATCCGCGGCTCCAGACAGTGGAAGAAGAAATCAATATCACGGTAACCCGTCTCCTTTCCAAGCTACGCACCATGGCCGCCATGTCCTACAAGATATCCCGGGGGTATAAAGTGGTGTATCCCCGTCCGGACCTTTCCTATTGCGCCAATTTCCTGAATATGATGTTCGACTCACCGGTAAAGCCCTATGAAATCGATGAAGAAGTGGTCAGGGCGCTAAACCTGTTCTGGATTCTTCACGCGGACCACGAACAGAACTGTTCGACAGCCGCTGTACGGCTTGTGGGCAGCGCAAGGGTCAATCTCTATGCGTCCATCTCAGCAGGTATTGCCGCTCTTTGGGGTTCCTTGCACGGGGGAGCAAACCAGGCGGTAATTGAGATGCTGACCGATCTTCTGGAGAACGGCCGGGATGTTAAATACGTCATCGAAAAGGCAAAGGACAGGGACAGTTCCTTCCGGTTGATGGGGTTCGGCCACAGGGTATACAAACAGTACGATCCCCGGGCCAAGATAATGAAGGAGACCTGTGACAAGCTGCTGCCCCGGCTTAGAATCCAGGATCCGTTGCTCGACCTGGCAAAAGCACTGGAAGAAGCCGCGCTGTCCGATGACTTTTTTGTCGAGAACGACCTCTATCCAAACGTCGATTTTTACAGCGGAATTATCCTGCGGGCTATCGGCATACCCACAAATATGTTTACCGTGATGTTTGCCATTGGCAGGCTTCCCGGTTGGATTGCCCAGTGGAAGGAAAGCCTGGATGATCCCCGGTGGAAACTCAACCGCCCCAGGCAGATCTATACCGGTCCCCGTGAAGTCAGCTACACCCCCATCGACGAGCGATAGCACGCAGGGCTCCCGGGGGGGCGTTCAACAGTGCCAGACAGCTATCGATCGGTATTCTCCCGAATTTCCTCTTTGTCAGCCCTATTGAGCATCTCTGTCAGTTGGCGGTATTCTTCGTCCGTGCCGTCGTAATCATAGGTGGTCTCTTCGCCCTTCATGGGAATAAGGGAAAACCGCCCGCTGATAAGGGTTGACATGATGTTGTCGACCTCGGTTACGCTCAGATTCTTCCTGATAAAGTACTTCGAATACACATTCTTATATCCGAGATTCCGTGTGGTTCTGAATAGGCGCAATTGAACATTGGGGCTGAGGCATTTACGCAGGCTGTATGCGGTATTGATGGCATGCATATGGATGTGAAACAGATTGGCATAGGCCAGTGAAGAGAGCCTGAACCCCTGCCGGCCATGGTTGTCGGTAAAACCGGAAAGGGGGTAGCGCGTATCGTTGTGAAGCTTCAGCGGCTTTCGGCCCAATCGATCCTCCTCGCCTTCGATGAGGATGGCAGGAAGAAAGATATGCGCCCGGTCCGGACAGTCTCTGGCTGTATGAACAAATTGTTCAATGAATTCAATGGGCGTCAGGGGAGAATCGGCAACGGCAAACAGTGCGTGCTCTTTGGCCTCGTATGCAGCGCTGGCCGCATACCCTTTGATCATATTGCCCGCCATTGAATTATACTTTATCTTCTTGGGGCCCACCGCTAGGCGCTCAATGACAGATTGGGGCAATCTTGCATTCTGATTGACGATCCGGCAGGGCTTGCCCAAGTGGCCCAGCACATCGCTCAGCCGCTGTTCAAGCAGCATCTGGTGACCCACGATAATGATCTCATCGACAAGTTCACTGGCGGAAAGGGTCTCGAGGGTAAACTGTATGATGGGTTTGCTGATAACACCGTCATCGCCGGTAATCTGAAACTCTCTCAGGGGCTTATAGCCGGTATCGACCAATTCCTCGCCATAGTGCTCGGCGACCATCTTGCTGTATTTTTTCACTTCCCTTTTGTTATTGTAACCGGCCATGACAATCGCACTAAGCATTTTACGACCCTTCCCACTCACAGCGAAATGATAGAACCCTCCGGGAGCAAGATAGGGATCCCGGTCCAACATGCCGCCCACAGGCGCTCGTCGTCCTGACAGGGGATCGCTGTGCATCGGAAGCAGAAAACCGAGGCCTACAGATCTCCAAGGGGCCGCACGAAAGTGAATTTCGCCGGCTCAAGCACCATCTTTTTGGCTGCTGCTTTCACATTCCTTCCCATAAGAGAGAAGGGAAGCGATGCAACAAACAATGCTGTCCCGGCAACGGTGGCAACCAGTCCTAAGGGTCGGACCAGCAGAATATCAACGATCATCTTCCCTGCAGCCAGATCCCCTTCTTCCTCAGGACCCTGGGCCATAGCCCCCGTTCCAAGGGGAACACCCACCAGACTGACGACGGTAAGCAAAATCACGTATAGTTTTGAATACTTGCCCATGAGTCACTCCTTTTCAATTGTTTAATATTCTGACCATCCTCCCCATAACAGGGAGACAAGAGAAAATCAAGTTTCTTCCGGATCCTTCAGGCAGGTCCGCCGACATTACCTGGAGGGACGTTGCGGCGGCAGATGCAATGGCAATACCGTGAATCGGTCCGGATACCGGTATTCTATTGGGTTGAATGGATGATAGATTCGCGTTATAGGTTGTGCCATGACTTCAGGGCAGGATCATAGAGACTATATAGAGGTGGCCATACCGCTTCCCGTTCACAATACCTATCATTACGCGGTGGATATCACCCATTTTCCCGGTGAATTGACAGGAAGAAGGGTAATGGTTCCCTTCGGACAGCGACAGGTAACCGGTTATGTATTGGGCCCCTGTTCAATCGCCGAGCCGAAAGCCATTAAGACGATTCTGGATGTTCTGGATGAGAAACCCCTCTTCCCGGCATCCATGATGCCCTTTTTCAGATGGATTGCCGATTACTATATCCATCCCATCGGAGAGGTTATCAAGGGGGCTGTGCCCCAGGGATTAAACCAAAGGGATTTTCTCACCGTCGCCATAACAGTAGAAGGTCAAAAGGCGCTTGCGAAAGCCCAACACCCACTGACGCCCCTCGAAGCCAAAATTTTGACCAAACTCGGACCCACGCCCTGTCAACTGAAATCGCTTTACCGAAAGACCAAAATCGATTTCCCGATGTCACTGATTCACAACATGGAACGCGAGGGGCTGATCGTTGTCCGGCAGGAGATCAAAGCCGGCCGGACAAAGCCGAAGATGGAGCGATATGTATCGATTCTCGACCGGAGCATTCCCCTTGACAACCGTTCAAAAACAAAGCGGAAAATCATGGACGCCCTGGAAGAGCAGGGGGAGATCCCCGTTCGGCAGCTAAAGGCGCTATTGCCGACGGCACCGGGACTGTTGAAACCCATGGCAAAGGTCGGTCTGGTTGCCCTTTCCGAGAAACGGGTGTATCGGGATCCCTTTGGGGAACCAATAGCCGAAGATGAGGCCCACAACCTTACCCGGGAGCAGACACGGGTGGTTGACACCATCGAAGCATCCATCGGCAAGGGCTCCAAGACTTACCTTCTTGCAGGAGTCACGGGAAGTGGGAAAACCGAAGTCTACATGCAGCTTGCCGAAAGAACGATCCGCCGTGGACGATCGGTTCTCGTACTGGTTCCTGAAATCGCCCTGATCTCTCAGATAGAAAAGCGCTTTAGAGCACGCTTCGGGGAATGCGTTGCCCTTCTTCACAGCGGGCTGTCAGCAGGAGAACGGTACGATCAATGGATGCGCATCGTCAATCATGAGGTGAGCATCGCCATCAGTGCCCGATCGGCGATTTTTGCGCCTTTCGATAATATCGGCCTGCTCATTGTGGATGAAGAGCATGACGGTTCATATAAGCAGGAAGGGGGCCTGCGCTACAATGCCCGGGACCTTGCAACGGTCAGGGCAAGGCACGATAGCAGTATTGCCCTTCTGGGATCGGCAACCCCATCCATTCAATCCTACTACAATGTGAAAGCGAAAAAGTACCAGG
>JAZFSW010000224.1:0-3911 GCA_036446375.1 Desulfobacterales bacterium
GCGACAAACGCCTTCGGCATTATTGCGAGCAAGACCGGTACCTGGTACACGAGATATCGATCATTGGGCAGATGCCGAGAATCGGTGGAGGACAAACACCCCGTGTGATCGATGCCGATATCTGAAAGCTGCTTTCAATGCAGGAACGCCCGCTATGACATCCGTCTGAAATTGACAGAAAAGAACCCAGCCATATCATGCAGATCGGGAGCGGTTCTCAAGAAACCATCAGGATCAATGAGACCCGCAATGTTGGACGTCGATCCCGGTAATGGCTTGTCGACGGAAAAGCGGCGCTCTTTGCTCAAGAACCGATCAACCACATCATCGGTCTCTTCAGGTTCCATGCTGCACACCGTATAATTCAGAATGCCGGATGGCTTAACAAAAGGAGCCAGGTTGTGTAAAAGGGATCGTTGGTGATCGCTCAGGCGCATCAGATCCGCTTCGCCGACCGACCATTTCGTGTCCGGGTTCCGTCGCAGTACACCCAGACCGGAGCAGGGCGCATCCAGTAAAATCCTGTCAAAACCGGCCGTTGCAGCAGGCAGGTGGGGATCGGTCAGATCATTACAAGCGGTTTCGACAATGGATACACCCAACCGATTCATTTCTTCGGTAAGTTGAGACAATCTTCCCCGATCGTTATCCATGGCAACAATACGTCCCCTATCACCCATTATCTGGGCGATATGGCCGGTCTTGCCCCCCCGCCCCGCACAGGCATCCAGTACGGTATCCCCGGGCTGCGGATCAAGCAGAATCGATACGAGTTGTGCCGCTTCGTCCTGAACATGAAACCAGCCGGCCTTAAAGGCAGACATCTCACCGAGGGATATCCGGGGCGTGGTACAGCGGATCCCATCGGGGCTATGATCGGTAAGTTGCATCGTGTCAACGTCAGCGACAAGGGATCCCCGCAATTTCTCCCGGGTCACCCGTAGCGTATTGGTCCGAAGGGTTATCGGCGGAATGGTGTTGATGGCGTCACAGAGGGATTCTGTTCGTTCCAGCCCAAAGCGATCCAACCATCGCCGGATTAACCATTCCGGAAAGGACTTCTGTGCGGTCAATGCTCTCAGGGGGTCTTCGTCAGTGAGCGGAAAGAATACGTTATGGTGTTCCCGGGAAATCCGACGCAAAAGCCCGTTAATATAGCCAACAACCCAGGACGGGGCAAATGCCTTGGACATCTGGACAGTTGTATTGACAGCAGCCGAGTCCGGCACTCGATCGAGAAAGACAATTTGAAAAACGCCGAGTCTTAGGAGGTTGATTACCCGTGAATCGATCTTTTCCAACGGCGTCTTTGAAAAAGATGCGATAATCCAGTCCAGCCGCCCCCGCCAGCGCAGAACACCATAGACCAGGTTATTTAGCAGGGACCGGTCCCGCCGGGGAATAGACGGATGTCTATCATCGATCTGATCCAGGAGCCGATCCACTGTTACACCGCCCTTATCCAGTTTGTTTAAGAGAGACAGGGCTATTTTTCTTGCATCTTGAGCCATGTGGACCGTTATGATGGATCGTTGGTGCCCGAACGAAATCGGGTTCAAGCCTTATTTGATGAACTCGTAAAAAGGGTAACCGATGGCTAAGTAGAAATCTTCATATACAAGGCATAGTGGTTGGCTAGGCGTGAAGGCATACATGCCGTATGTCGAATGTCTGGCCAAACGCTATAACGCCGTAGATGGAGATTTTTACGACGCCATCCTATTTGAGAAGGGTTCCTTCCGGTAGCCGATATCCTCTGAGGAAATCCTTGATGAGCATGCGCTTTCCGGAGGCCCCCTGGATCTCGAGAATGGATAGGGCGTCTTTGCCTGTGGATACGCGCAGTTCATCGGGAAATGCCCGGAGAACCGTACCGGGTGATTCATCGGTGTCTGAATGAACGGTCTCGGCTGAAAAAATCTTCAGCCGCTTCGTGTCATGGAAGGTAAACGCGCCGGGCCAGGGGGACAAGCCACGGATAAACCGTTCGATGCTCACCGCAGCAAGATTCCAATTGACACGACCGTCGCGCTTGCTGAGCATCGGGGCATCGGTGGCTAGACTGTGATTCTGGGGGTGGGATTGAGCCGGACCTTTTTCAAACAAAGCGACCGTTTCCATCAACAGTTTGGCACCGATATCGGCCAAACGATCATGGAGCGTGGCAGAGGAATCGTGATCTTCAATAGCTGTTCTGGTCGATAGCAATATATTGCCGGTATCCACACCATGATCCATCAGCATCGTCGTAACACCGGTTTCTTTCTCACCGTTGATGATGGCCCACTGGATGGGAGCTGCCCCTCTGTATTTCGGCAGAAGGGAACCATGGACATTGATTGCACCGAACCTGGGTATTGACAGCAGGTCGGCGGTAAGAATATGGCCGAAGGCAATAACGACAAAAAGATCCGGGTCATGTTGTTTCATTGCATCGATAAACCCATCGGTATGCAAGCTGGCGGGCTGGATAATGTCGTGTCCCCATTGAAGAGCTGCCTGCTTAACCGGTGTGGGGACCGATTGACGTCCTCTTCCCTTGGGTCGATCCGGTTGGGTAACCACCAATGCCAGATGGTGATGACTTTGACTCAAGAGATTTAATGTGGGCACAGCAAAGTCCGGTGTACCCATAAAGATGATATTGAGTCGTTTTTTCACTTTGATTTATGTTGCTTCTTTATCCGGCTCTTGTACATCTGCCGCTTCAGTGCGCTGATCCGATCGATAAACAGAACACCCTCCAGGTGATCGATTTCATGCTGCAAAATGACAGCAAGAAACCCCTGATCTTCAATTCGTAAAGGGTTGCCCTCACGATCCAGCGCTTCAACACAAACAGAGGCGGACCGCTTTACGTCTGCCCTGAAATCCGGCACACTAAGACATCCCTCATTCTCCGAAATGAGCTCATCTTCACGTGTAATAATCTTGGGATTGATCAGTACCTGAAACAATCGGGTCTCCTCATCCGGAGAATAGGAGTAAACAACAATGGCTTTGTCGATACCCACCTGGATGGCAGCAAGACCGGTACCGGGGGCATCATACATGGTTTGCGCCATGTCATCGATGATCGTCTGGATTTCTCCATCGATGGTATCCACCGGCTTTGCTTTTTTCCGAAGCAATGGATCTGGAAAGGTTAGAATCTCAAGAATCGCCATACCGTTATCTGCTCAAAGTTCAATGTCCAAGCCAAGGACCACATGCGCTGATTTTAGTCTTTTTCATAGGAAACCTGCAATATATTTATACCGATGATCAGCGCCGATACCAGACCCACCACCATCACCGGTATCATCTGAACACCGTGATTAACCAGTGTGTAGCCCGCTGCATCCTGCCCTGAAATCCCGAAAAGCGACAGGGCAAATACCCCTCCCGCTTCCCAGATTCCCCAGAATCCTGGAACCGAAGGCAGGGCAATAACAAAACAGATGATAATCATAACTGCGGTTATTTCAAGAAACGACAGGTCCACACCGGGACATCCCAATGTCATAATATAATAGGAAAATGCGGAAAGTACCCAGATACAGAAAGAAAGGCCCATGCACCCAGCAAGTTTCTGGGGGGATTTGACCAGTGAAAAACCCGTGGCGAAATTTTCGACAATCTCCACAACGGGCGTACTGATCCGGCTGGCGATACGATCCCTGAGCCCTTGGGAAGCAAAGAAAAAAACCGATGGGAACCAGGAAATGCATCGGGTTATCCATTTTCGGGTCCGCCCGATACTGACCATCAGAATGCCGGCGATAAGAACAATGCTCAACTGCAGCATACCTTTGCCAATGGTAATCAGCGTATCCCGGTTAAGGTGATATTTTCCGAAGACCATGTCAATGTCAGGATCAATATCGACAAAGGCAAGAACCCCAATGAAGAGAATAATGATAAAACAGATG
>JAZFSW010000225.1:0-5585 GCA_036446375.1 Desulfobacterales bacterium
ACATCACATGGGCAGGGGGTTCTTCCAGTGTTTTGAGAAGTGCATTGAAGGCAGCGGTACTCAGCATGTGGACTTCATCGATAATGTATATCTTATACATGCTGTGGGCGGGCATATATTTGACATTTTCACGAAGTTCTCGAATCTGGTCTACGCTGTTATTAGACGCACCATCTATCTCGAAAACATCGGCTGCACTGCCCGAGGTGATTTCTTTGCAGGAGCGACAGCTATTGCAGGGCGTTGGTGTCGACCCATCGCTGCAATTCATTGCTTTTGCCAGGATGCGGGCTATCGTTGTCTTTCCCGTTCCTCTTGGTCCGGTAAACAGGATCGCATGGGCGACGCGATCCATTGAAATCGCATTGACAAGCGTCTGTGTTACATGAGCCTGGCCAACAACATCATCAAAGGTTTGCGGACGGTATTTGCGAGCCAACACAAGATACGACATAAAGGAAACATCCTGTTCCTGAAAGAATCGGTTCGGCGACGCGATTGCCGCTGCTTTCAAATGCCTGTCGCCTGCAGATACCAGTCATGTGGAAATGGCATTGCTTACACCGGTTTATCCTCTAGGCGGGCGTTGTCTCATGATAATGGCGGAGAGAGAGGGATTCGAACCCTCGGTGCCGCTATTAACAGCACACACGATTTCCAGTCGTGCTCCTTCAGCCAACTCGGACATCTCTCCCATAATCAGCGGACAACGATGGGGCTAAGTATCATCTTCTGCAAGGAAATGGCAATATCAAGGTGCAGATACTGTGGCGGAGAGGGAGAGATTCGAACTCTCGGAGGGTTGCCCCTCACTGCTTTTCGAGAGCAGCGCCTTCAGCCCCTCGGCCACCTCTCCAGATACCTTGCTACACGGGTAGGTTTCATTATAATTTTTGCCCTTGCCTGTCAATGGTCTTCTTTCCCCAAAGCGCAGACACGGCCCTTCGAATCGAATGGGAATCCATGAGCCGACCGATGCGATAAAAGGTCATTTCGCGGATTCTGGCAAAGGGGTATCCTTCATAGAAGCATCCTCCGGATAATCGGATGGATTCCTGGCAATTGTGCTTGTGCAGCGGTTGTCTTTGTAGTATCAGATGCCAAACCTGTAACAGGCAAGCCTTTTGAAATCCCGCCGCCTCCAACATGATCGGATGGTGCACTTCTTCAGGCCCGCGTTACGTAACAAAGCCATACAGATACCCAAAACGAAAACGGGACAGAGGAATCATCAGAATGGCAGCCATTTCCCCCTTCAGGGGTATATTTTATAATCCGACAAAGATCCACCATCTGGCCGATGTGGTCACCCCTCCCTACGATGTGATTTCAGAGTCCCAGCGCCTGATGTATCAGGACCGTCACCCGCAGAACATCATCCGGTTGATCCTAAACAATGGCAGGACCGATACACACCCCGAAGCGTGGGCCAGACAAGCAGCAGATCATTTTCAGACATGGCGTTCAGAAAGGGCCCTCATACGGGATACATCGCCGGCGGTATATTTCACAGCTCTCGATTTTCCCTTTGGATCCGGAATAGCGACCCGGTATGGCCTCATCGCCCGGGTGGGTCTCGAGCCCTTCGAAAAGGGGATCATTCTACCTCATGAACAGACCTTCTCTCAAATCAAATCCGAACGACTGGCACTGATGAAGGCTTGCCATGCGAATTTCAGCCCGGTTTTTTCCCTTTATTCCGATCCCGATAGCCATATCATCGGGGCCTTGAAAACCGCCGTCGGCAAGAACCAACCCGACATCGATTTTTCAGATGAGATCGATCAACGACACCGGTTATGGCGCATATCCGACGAGGACGTGCACGGTTTTATTTCCGAGCAGATGGAGACGAAACGAATCTTCATCGCCGATGGCCATCACCGGTATGAAACTGCCCTGGACTACAGACAATCACTATCCCGGGACCATCCCGGTTTGCCGGTGGAACATCCGTCCAATTCCATCATGATGTCGCTGTGCAACATGGAAGATCCGGGTCTGGTTATCCTACCCGCACACCGGATAGTCAATAGCCTGAAAGAGGCACAAGTATCAACGGTCGTCGAAAAAAGCAGTCAATACTTTGATGTTGCCACCATCCCTTTTCCTGAGCCCAGTCGGAAAGAGGCCGTGGTCGAGGTTGTGAGCAGACTTCAGTCCGGTGCATCAGCAAATACCATCGGTGTCTATAGAAAGGATGACCCGAACATTTACATCCTCACCTTAAAGCCCGGCACCATGGACCTGAAATTTGGCAAGACGCTTGCAGCACCACTGCTGGATCTGGATGTGATTGTTTTGACGCACCTGCTGCTGATGGATATCCTGGGATTTGATAAGAACAGGCTGGACAACGACAAGCTGATCCATTATTCGAGTCGTGAAGAACTGGCCATCGAAGCGGTTTCCTCCGGCAGATCGGATATCGCCTTTATCCTTAATCCAACGAAAATAGACCAGGTCCAGCGAATTGCCGTGGAGGGTCTGGTCATGCCGCGAAAGGCCACCTACTTCTACCCAAAGGTCGTTACCGGTCTGGTCATCAACGATCTGGTCGATTGAGCCCATTCAGTTGCAGGGGATCTTGTCGGTCGCCGGAGATTCCATCTCCCCTACCCCATCAAACATCTTTTCTACCTCCTCGGTATAAACCCCACCGGACTGATATATGATCAGGGGTGGGCCGATGGTGATACCGGATCGCCCCCCCCGCACACCCTCTACAAGTACTCGGGTTGCCTCTGAATGACGATAGGAATGGATCGTGCGAAGATACTTGGGTTCAAGACCGGCCTCTGTCATTTGCGACAGGAGCTCTGTTGTGCGACCCGCCGGATAGATCGTGATGAACCGACCCGAGGCATTCAACAGTCGCCGGGCCGTAGCAGCAATATCCTTGAGTTTCACCTGAATTTCATGCCGTGCCACAGCCCTTTGCCGGTTGGGGTTAATCCTTCCCGAGTCGATCTTTCGATACGGCGGATTGCATATGATCAGATCCACCGGCACGGGAATCGCCTTCTTATCAAGGGATACCATGTCCTGGCAGAGAATCGTCAACCGATTTCCCAGCCTGTTTTCGTTGACATTAAGAACGGCTATCTCCGCCAGGTCTGGCTGCACTTCTACGCCGTAGAGACTGATTTCGGGAAAGCGATAGGCAAGAATCAGAGAGAGGATGCCGCAACCGGTTCCCAGATCGAGAACGACATCCCGCGGTCGCGGTTTGGCGAGATAAGCAAGCAACACTGAATCGATCGAAAACCGGTATCCGGATCGATACTGCTTGATCCGGATACGGCCTTTGAAAAACGTATCGGTTGTCAGTTCATCCATCCGACATGCATCCAATCACACGTTTGGCATCTATAGAGACCCGATCTTGAATTTAATCTCCTGGATCACCGTTTCTCCAAACGCTTCGTTTACCTTATCGATGATATCCCTCTTTAGAAACTGGAGATGGTGAAGCCATGTTGAGCTGGAGACATTAACCAGAAGAAGCTTCCCCTTGAATGCATCCGGTCGGGCATGTTGGGCAACAACTTCCCCGACGATGCCATCCCATAGTTCCCATATACGGGTTAGGGCGCCATCAGACGGGTGGCGAAAGGTCGCCATGACTTTCGGTATAACCCCACCGATATGCTGCATGCCGGGCAGGGCCTCTTTCTCGCTTTTCTTCTGCACGTCACCTCGGTATAGCCGGGCCTGTAATAGCGCCTTTTCGCTTGACTTGAAAATCCAAATCATCTAATGTGGGCGCACGTTATCTATTGGAATTCAGCTAAACATGGCTTTCCGCTTGGCGCTGATCGTCATGTGGATGCTGAATGCGAATTTTCTTTCCAGCCTAGCATGATCCGGGCACATTTTCAATTCTCATTCGCGGGATAGATTGGATGCAACACTTACCATTATAGAACGGGGAACACTATGAGTTGGGATTGGGAAAAGCTTAAACGGCAGCAACAGCACGGGGGCGGACGCGGGGGCGGACTCGGATTGCCCCCCGACCTGGAGGATTTTATAAATAAGATCAAGGCATTCAGGTTGCCGGGTGGTCTGGGGAGTGGGCCGATTATTATCGGACTTATCCTCCTTCTGGCTATCGGGTTTTCAATGGTATACAAGATCGACCGAAACGAAGAGGGCGTCGTCCAGCGTTTCGGGAAATATGTCCGTACGGGTCATCCGGGGCTAAATTTCAAATGGCCCAGTGGGATAGAATCGGTTACCATCGTGAATGTGACGGAAACCCAGAGGGAAGAGTTCGGTTTTGCCTCGGAAAGGCCCCAGAGGGGAAGGCGATTCAGCTCCGGCAGTGAAGGTATCAACGTATCGCTCATGTTGACCGGTGATCTTAATGTAGGTCTCGTGCCCTGGATCGTACAATACCGTATCAAAGATTCCTACAATTTCTTATTCAAAGTACAGGATCCAAAAGGGTTGCTCAGAGACATGTCCGAGGCAACCATGCGGATGGTCGTAGGGGACAGGAGCATAAATGAAGTCATCAGCAAACGGGATGAAATCGCTGTGGAGGCACAACAGCTTCTTCAACTCGAGCTGGATAAGGCGGAAACCGGCATCAATATTATCAACCTGGAAATGAAGAAGACCAATGTTCCAGCCCCGGTGCAGCAGTCATTCAATGCGGTAAATCAGGCGGTGCAGGAAAAAGAGCAAATGATCTATCAGGCCCGGGAAGATTATAATAAGGCCATCCCGGCTGCCAGAGGGGAAGCGGAACGAACCATAAAGGCCGCCGAAGGCTATGCCCTGGACCGGGTGAACCGAGGCAAGGGTGACGCCAAACGATTTCTCGCGGTCTACAATGAATACGCCAAGGCAAAGGATGTCACCAAGCGACGTCTCTATCTGGAGATGTTGCAGGAGCTCTTCCCCAAGTTGGGAGACAAATACATCATTGATGCCGATCAGAAAAACCTTCTGCCCCTTCTAAATCTTGGGAAAGTCAACGGTGCACAGCAATGAAATATCGAAATGTCATAATACCTCTTCTCATCGCCATCGTCGTATTGGTCTACCTATCAGCATTTGCTGTGGACGAAACCGAACAGGTGGTCATCACCCAATTCGGTAAAGTGATTCGCACAAAAACTGAAGCCGGATTGGATTTTAAGTGGCCATGGCGAAAAGCGACCTATTTTCCGAAGAATCTCCTCGGCTGGGATGGTGAACCGGGACAGATCCCGACATTGGAGAAAACCTATATATGGGTCGATTCCTTTGCCCGGTGGAAAATCGTTGATCCCGAGAGCTTCTTTCGGCGGGTAGGTGATATTCCAAAAGCCCGAAGACAGCTCAATGACATTATCGATGCGGCGGTAAGAAACCTTATCACGGAAAACAAACTCATCGAAGCGGTGCGCAAAAGCAACCGGGAGTTGGTTCTTGAGGTCAGTTCAAGCGGTACCAGACAGGATGAACGGGATACCTATGCCATCACCACCGGCAGGCAAAAGATCACGGCCCGCATACTGGCACAGGCCAAACCAAAAGTGGCCGAACGGGGTATCGCTTTGGTCGACGTTAAGATCAAACGGATTAATTATGTC
>JAZFSW010000226.1:0-17384 GCA_036446375.1 Desulfobacterales bacterium
TATCGTTCAAAATGTAAGAAGAAAAACAAACACCGGTTCCGGTGAGTTTGAGGAGCTGGACCTTTCCCGGTTTTCAAACATCGATGAGCAGCTTGAATTCCTCAAACAACACGACAGGGCAGATACGATGTACATAATGTAGGTAGTGAGAATCTCTTTCTTCCTCATACAATGAAGGGAGTTCCATTATGTCGATACCTTCACCCAGAGCTACATGCTTATTATGCAATGGCCGATATACCGGCAGGGGCATGACAAAGCATCTGCAAGGTTGCATTCCTGAGTTCCTCAAGCGTGAGAATGCCGAACCTGGGCCGACAATCCTTCGATTTCTGCATATTCTGGTGAAAGGTAAATATGCGCCGGTATACTGGATGCATCTTAAAGCGGCCGGGGATGCACGTTTGGAAGACCTCGATTGGTTCTTGTGAGATGTCTGGCTGGAGTGCTGCGGTCACATGAGCGCCTTTTTCGCTGGACCCGGAATCTTTGTGTCGATCTTCGATCCTGATCCACAGTAGGGCCGATCTCAATTGTTCCGGATTTAGAATCATATGAAAAGGTTCTCTCAATAGTCAGAATACTGTCACTTTGACAGACTCCCCATAGGCTTCAGCCAGACCCACCATACACCTCTCCCGACAAACAGCCCTCAACTGTCTGTAATAACACCACAATCAACTCCGGTATCGCTCTGGCACGATTCCTGCTTATATTAAGATATCATAGCCTTCTCCAGCGGGGAGAGGGCGGGGATCGGCCAACCCATGGGCATTGTATATGAAGCTTTCTGCCGGGTCATCCCAGAACCTTTTTGCGGGCGTATCGGAATTGACTTTTCATAGGAGAAAACGATCTGTTTTCATTCAGAGGGCCTCTTGCAGGTCATGGTATATCCATTGCCTCCTATATGTTGTGGTATGCCTTCCCGTGGTCTTCGCCCACGCAGCTGCAGAAACGGACAATACGACCACACCGGCGCCGGCCCCCTCTGGCTTAGCCAAAAAGATTCTCTCTATCCAGCCGGTTATAGACAAAGACAGCTTTACCCTACACATTGTTGCTGATGGCCGGTTCAAAGATTACAGTTCCTTTCGTACCTCAGAGCCCCCCGGGGTTGTGGTAGAGGTGCCCAACGTCGGATCCGTGACTCGAAGTCTGTGGTTCTTTGACAATCCACTGGTCAAGAATATCCAGATCCGGACCTCTCCTGAAGGTAAAGTCCGGATCGTGTTTGCGCTATTTCCCATAGCGGATCTTCCCTACAGGGTCTTTTCTCAGGACAGCCGGCTCACGGTAGCTCTTGGCGCTGCGGCCGCTTTGTCCCCAAAGAAACCTGCCCGAAAAAGCCAGAAAGCGCCGGCAGCAAGTACCCCTGCAAAACAGAAAGCTGTTCCCATTCCGCAGGCAAAGAAGATCCCTGCCAAGCCTGCCACCAGAATTACCTCTGTTGAGCTGAAAACAGTGGGTCCGGGGGTCAACGTCCATATCCTTGCAAATGGTAAACTCTCCCCGTATCGCACTTTCCAGCTTTCAGGGCCCCCACGGCTGGTTGTCGATCTGGCCGGGGTCCACTCCGATATAGGAAAACAGACATTGCCATCCCACAACCCCCTTGTAAAAAGGGTTCGATTGGCCACCTTCTCCAAGAACATCATTCGGGTTGTCATCGACATCGGCCCGCCAGAGGTCCCGCCATATCAGATCATACCGGGAATAACGGGTCTTGTGGTTGCCATGAAGCCGCCATCGGTTGTGCCAGTGCAAACATCTGCTCCGGACACCGCACCTGCATCGGCTACGCCTGCCGAAAAGAAAGCGGACGCATCCCCCCCGCCAAAACAGTCGACCGAAGAACCATCGCCAGCCGCCCCCCCGGACCCGATCCTGTTGCATGTCGGCTCTTTTTCCCATAAAGGCAATGCCAGAAAGGAAGTTCAACGGCTGGGGAAACATGACCATAAGTCCTTTCTTGTGGAAAGAATCGTTTCGGGACAAACCTGGTTCCGGGTTTACATCGGTCACTTCAAAGACAAACAGGAAGCAGCTCAGACAGGCCGGGAGTTTAAGAAGAAAGGGTTAATCACCTATTACAAGGTCGTTATAGACCGGGATATTACCCGAACCGGCTTGACACCCATTAAATGATCCTCAAAGGTTGAAGGCTCTTCCTGAAGCCAACACGCCGTCGCTGCTGCTTGCCATCGTGTTCTCATCCCCTGCACCTTCCCCTTGAAGAAACTGCCGGATTCAGTATATTATGCTCGACCATGACGATAAGTGAAATCGAAGCAAAATCCATATTGCGAAAACACAAAAGAATCGACCCGTGGTTTATTTCCCGGTATGGAATGAATCTCTACAGGGGGTGCCACCACAATTGCACTTACTGTGATGGACGTTCCGAGGACTATTATGTTGAGGGAGATTTCGGGCGGGACGTCGGGGTCAAAGTCAATGCCCCGGAGATCTTAAGAAGGGAGCTGGACCCCAAGAGAAAACGCATCCCTCTGAAACGCAGCTTTGTCTTGATGGGCGGCGGGGTGGGAGACAGCTATCAGCCGGTCGAAAACGATTATGAGCTGAGCAAACAGATCCTCCGTGTCATTCATGAATACCATTTCCCCGTTCACGTTCTCACCAAATCGATCCTGGTCAAACGGGATGTGGATATCCTGAAAAAGATCAACCGGGAGACTCGAGCCATCGTCAGTTTCAGTTTCTCATCGGTGGATGAGAAAATCAGTGCGATTTTCGAACCCGGCGTGCCGTCTCCCGCAGAGCGACTGGAGGCAATGGCCTTTTTCAAGAATGAAGGGATTGCGTGCGGCATGTTCTTGATGCCTGTTATCCCTTTCATCACCGATATGCCGGCATTGATTGAATCTGCCGTGAAAATGGCGAAAGAGGTCGGAGCCGATTTTATCAACTTCGGTGGCATGACACTGAAGGAAGGAAACCAGAAGCAGTTGTTCTTTGAATCGATTCAACAGCATTATCCGGAGCTGATGCCGGAATACCTGACCATCTACAGGGACGACAAATGGGGAACACCATCGGACGCATATTCAACCTCAGTCCATCAGATATTCAATATTGTCACGCAGCGGTACGGGATGCCGAAACGGGTGCCGCTATCCCTTTTCAGCGAGGTCCTGGACGAAAATGACCGGGTGGTAATCATCCTGGAACACATGGATTATCTGTTGAAACTCCGGGGACAAAAGACACCCTTTGGCTATGCGGCATACGCCATATCACAGGTAAAGGAACCCTTATCCTCCCAGAGACTGAAGCTGAGAAACCTGAAAGGGGTCGGGAACGTCACGGAAAGAACCATTCTCGAAATTCTCGATACCGGTTCCGCCGCGTATTACAAAGAATTGATGGGTCCCTGAGGCGAAAGGCCTATGCTGAAGGCAATACATGAGGTCTTGAACCATGGATAGCCTGGATGTAGTGTCCATGTTTATGCTGGGATTTCTCGGATCGGGGCATTGTGTCGGCATGTGCGGGCCACTGGTGTTTTCCTTTCCGGGACAAACCGGAAAAGTCCTGCCCCATATCGGCTACCATATGGGACGGATCACGACCTATATCTGTATCGGTGCCGTCATCGGCAGCATCCGTACCGGTATCACCACGATCACCGGCACGACCGATGGCGCCCACGGGCCAGGGCTGCTTCCGGTGCAATTCGGATTGCTAGGGGTTTCAGCGATATGCCTGTTCCTGCTCGGACTTGTTCGACTGGGGGTTTTGCGTGAACCGAAAGGGTTTGGGTGGGTAACGCCTGATAGGTTTCCCGGATACCGGAAGATTGCTGCCTCGGCGATGGCAGATAAAACGGCTCGCGCCATGTTTCTTCTCGGTTTGATCTTTGGTTTCCTGCCCTGCGGACTGTCCTTTGCCGCCTTTGCCCGTGCCCTTCCGGCAGGAGGGATCGTCCAGGGGGGATTGCTCATACTGGCATTTGGTCTGGGAACCGTTCCCGCACTCCTGCTGATGGGAACAGGGGCATCGGCCCTTTTCCGTCGCTTCCGGAAACAATCCGATATATTATCCGGTCTTTTAATGCTATATATGGCAACACTGTTGACGTACCGATTGGCATCGATCATGCCATAGCCATTGTCCATCCAGACAGGAGAGTGAACCACCGATGAACGACTACAGAACACGCCAGTATGACAATGAAGCGGTTAGCCGGATTATCAAGAGAGCACTTCAACATGAACAATCCGACGCCATCGACTACGATCAACTCCTGGAAACGGCAAGAGATCTGGGCATTGATCCGAGAAAAGTGGAGACCGCGATTCGTGAAGAAGCCGCCGGAAACGAAACAGAAGATGCAAAAAAGGAATGGCTGAATCGCAAGCATTCGAAATTTCACGCACATCTATCAAGCTATCTGATCGTAAACGGTGCCCTTTTCTTAATCAATATCATGACATCCGGGCCCTGGTGGTTTCAATGGCCGGTGTTGGGATGGGGTATCGGGCTGGCCTTTGATCTCCGGCAGGCCTACTTTCCCACCACGGATCAAACCGAACGGGGCATACGACGAACACTGAAACGAAGAGAGCGACGGGGGCGGTGATTTTGGACGACCACACGATCGAACGGCTCCCTTTCTTCCCGGGCGGCCCCCACGCCCAAGCTAACCGGCGGGGTTTCTCTTGCTGGAATATGCCGGAATGAATCCCTATGAATAACGAGGTAAAAATGAGCAGCATTAAAGACTTGTTAGGGCCGATGCGACTGCCCTTTATCATCCTGACCCCGGCCTGTGTTGTCCTGGGATTGGGAGCGGCCGTGTGGAAAACCACTGCCGTTCAGATCAATGGTTTCCATGTTGTCCTCCTGTTTCTCGGTGCCATTTCGGCCCATATCAGTGTCAATGCCTTCAATGAATACTTTGATTTCAAGAGCGGTCTTGATTTCAAAACGAACCGGACACCCTTCAGTGGCGGTAGCGGAACACTGCCTGAAAATCCCGGGCTGGCCGGGCAGGCCCTGGCAACGGCGATCGCAACGTTTTCAATAACCCTGTTCCTTGGTATATACTTCGTAACGGTCAGTGGCCTGCTTCTCATCCCGCTCGGTCTGCTGGGTCTGTTTATCATCTATACCTATACCCCCTGGCTCACCCGGAATGCCGTTCTTTGTTTGATCACACCGGGAGTGGGTTTCGGTACCCTGATGGTTATGGGAACGTATTTTGTGGCTGCCGGTGAATATTCGTGGACCGCCTTTGTGGCATCTCTTATCCCTTTCTTTCTGGTAAGCAATCTTCTTCTGCTGAATCAATTCCCGGATGTTGAGGCAGATAGAACTATAGAGCGAAAACACTTCCCGATCACGGTGGGTAAACAAGCCAGTAGCACCATTTATATCTCATTTCTGTTTCTTACCTACCTCACGATCGTCGGGGGTGTTTATCTTGAGCTGATGCCAAAACTGTGTCTCATCGGACTGCTCACGATCGGTATGGCCGTGCCTGCGGGAATCGGCGCCTACCGACACGCTGACAACACAGAAAAACTCATACCATCCATGGGGTTGAATGTCGTAATTAACATTGCCACACCGACACTGGTTGCCATCGGGTTCTTCTTTTGAACCGGGGCTTCAGACGATGCAGACGGCTCAGGAATCTCATATAGAAACCACATGTCTGTCTCTCACAGACCTGCCCGCCATCGGCTTCGCCTTCAGGCGAGGCGGGCGGGGCTCACAGAGAACACAGAGGTAAAACAATAACCTTTTTGAGTCTTTTCTTTGCGTCTTTGCGAGAGGATCCAAGCATTTCAGAGAAATGCGTTTCTTGTTCAGTTTCTTTGGCGATCAGACAGGTCCCGCCTTGCGGGATTTGGCCGGAGGCGGCGGTTGTAAAACGGTTTTTTAGCACAGGAGCAAGTCAATGAAAGCCATCGGCGGGAACATAATCATTCTCATGATAGTTGCAGTTTTCTTGAGCTGCGCTGTCTCACCCTCAAGCACACCCCCGGCACAGACACCTCAACCGAATGGACTGTCCGAAACCATTTCCTCCCTGGTACCCGATGGATGGAAACTATCCGAACCGGTTTCGGTATTTACACCGGAAACACTGTATGAGAAAATCAATGGTAATGCAGAACTCTACCTGGCCTATAATGTCGTTACACTGACATTTGCCACGTTCATCCATGCGGACAATTCCGGTGAGTTTATCGACGTATTTGTCTATGACATGGCAACACCGACCAACGGATTTGGCATCTACTCCGTGGAACGGTTTGAGGGAGAACCTCCTGTTAATCTGGGCAGGGCAGGATATCATTCACGAGCAAACTACTTCATCTGGAAGGGCCAATACTACATTCAGATCGTTGCATCCGGCGCCGGCGACACGCTCCGGGAAATCGGTAGGGACCTTGCCGAAAAAACAACCCATGCTCTGACCGATACCGGCGAGCCGGTCTGGGGACTGTCTGCACTCCCCGAAAAGGATCGAATTGATGACTCGATCAAGTTCTTCCTCGTTGATGCCATGGGGTTGGATTTTATGAAGCGCACGTACACGGCCGACTATGATCGAAACGGTATCCGGGTGAGAGCCTTTGTATCTCAGCAACCTTCCCCGGAAGCGGCCCGGTCCACAATCACCCAATACAGGGCGTATGCCGGCAGATATGGCGATGGAGTTGAGAGTGAGACCGTCGATGGCATTGAGATTCTCACCTGCGATATGAAAAGCGGTTACGATATTGTCTTTCGAAAGGGCTCGCTGGCTGCCGGGGTGCTATCGGTTAAGGATCGATCCCTGGCTGTCAAAGCCGCAACCGATCTGTGGAAACAGCTGGATATTGAGTCTGAATAGAAAGCGGTGCGAAGAACCGGAGCTGTTGCCCTTTTGCCCAGAGTTTCAGGATCCTGATAGAATTATCCGTCTGCTTTTTTGACAATTCACCGCGTTATGTGCGATCATACCTTAACCATCAAGAACCTGAGGGCAAGGACGCGCATGGTTTCTTGTCCGGAAGCGCCTGTTCATCCTGTCCGAGGAAGAAAGTGCTTCGTTGCAGTCACCTTGTCATACCAACCACAGAGGAGAAATCGATATGAAAGAGGAGAAAGATAAGGGCATGCTGGACCGGCGGGAGTTCATAAAATGGTCGGTGATGATGGCCATGAGCGGAAAGGCACTGGTAGCCGATGCCGCCGCGAAATCCGGTGGGAAATCATCTGCCGATTCTCTCATCCATCGCAATGAACGACCCACCATGACCTATCATCAACTGGGGCGCACCCATTTCATGTCCAGTCGATTGGTCTTTGGCGGCGGGGCAGCGTTGTCCGGTGGTAAAGGCGTTCGCCTTCTCGATCGTGCATTCGAAGCAGGCATCAACCACTTTGACCTCGGATCGAATATTTACTACAAAGGAGCCGAGCGTCATTTCGCACCCTTTATGAAGGCCCATCGCAAAGACATCTGGGTGATATCGAAAGCATTCGTGGGGATTCAGGCAAAGCCGGATGAAGAGATCACCGTAGGGGTGGCCAAACAGGGGGCGGCTTTCTGGACAAATCTTCTCGAAGAAAGTCTGAAAGACTTGAATACCGATTATATGGATGCGTATTACCTCATGGGGGTAAATAATCCGTCTGTGGTCCGGAGTGAAGAGATATACAATGCCTTTCTCAAAGCAAAGAAGGCGGGAAAGGTTGGCCATCTGGGCGTGAGCACCCATGAGAATGCGGCAAATGTTCTCGAGGCAATGATTGAGACGGGGTGGTACGATATCGCCATGGTCGGCATTACACCGGCCGGCTGGTATGATTGGATCAAGAAGGACCTGGTTAAGGACAGCCCCCCGCTGGTGGATCTTGCCCCCCGATTGAAACGAGCAGAAAAAGCCGGTATCGGCCTGGTGGGAATGAAGACCACAAGGCATCTTTCACTCCAGAAGGCCTTATTCAAAAAGGAAACTGATATTTTCGATCACTTCTATGGCCGCAAACTCATGGCCGCGCCGTTTAACCCCTACCAGCGCGCCTACGCCTATGCGCTTGAAAATGGCATACATGTGGTAAACTCGGACATGCAGAATTTCAAACATCTTGAAGAAAATATCACCGCAACAGCAACCGGCAGCCGGTATTTCGCTTGAAAGCAGGTGGCGATACGCCCTTTGTCCGTTCTTAATCCCATACCGATCGTAGACAGGAGGCAGAAAGATGATTGAGGACTATGTAAAGAAAATCACCTGGCTGGGACATGACGGCTTCAGGATCGAAGGCAGCAAGACAATCTATATCGATCCTTTCCAGATTGCATCCGGCCCCGAGGCGGACGTTATCTTGATTACCCACGAACATTTTGATCACTGCTCCCCGGATGATGTGGCCAAGATTCAGAAAACAGATACCATTATCCTGACGGAAAAAGATTCGGTGGAAAAACTTTCAGGAGATGTGAGGGTGATGCAGAAAGGTGAGTCGGTGACGCTGGACGGTGTCACCATCGAGGCGGTGGCCGCATACAATACCGATAAGGACTTTCACCCCGAGGCCAACGGCTGGTTGGGTTTTATTGTGGAAATGGATGGGGTTCGCCTCTACCATGCCGGGGATACCGACGTCATTTCAGAAATGGCAACCTTCAAGGTCGACATCGCACTGCTACCGGTATCCGGAACCTATGTCATGACCGCCGATCAGGCGGTAACGGCCGCCCTTGACATAAACCCCAAACTCGCCATACCCATGCACTATGGTGCCATCGTAGGGGAAGCCGGAGATGCAGATACTTTCAAAGCTGCGCTGGAAGGAAAAGTTGGCGTCACCATCCTGCAGAAAGAATAACATGAAAAGATAGTTTTGCCACGAAGGCACATCTGCGCCAAAGCACCTGAGGCACGAAGACAGAATACATAGAAAGCTGTTCTTTGTGCCTTCGTGCCTTAGTGGCAATCTTTCAGGTCTATCCTGACCGGGATCAGATCTTTCCGCCTCTTCGTTTGATTTCCTGCACAACGACCAGCTCGCCAAGTTCACCGGGAAGGCACATCACGGCCCTTCCACGGTTGATCTTGGTAATCTGCTTGGTGAATTCAACGAGAACCGGATTGTCATCCAGCATGAACGTTTCAATGTTCATGCCCTGGGCAGTTACTCTTCTTACAGCAGCAAGGGTCGCTTTGGCGGCGTTGGGGCTGAGGCCGGTCTGGTTCGGGGGCAACTCCACATATAGACGGTCATCGTCGTAGTAGGCCGTTGGCTGACCATCGGTAATGACAATGACCCGATTGTTCCGGTTCCCGCTTTTTTTGATCAGCTTCATAGCCAATTGCAGGCCGCCCTGAAGATTCGTATACGGATTGTATGAATCCCATACGGCAAGGGCCAGTTCATTTCCCCTGAGTTCCCTCGCTTCTGTTGAAAAACCGACGACATGAAATTTGTCTTTGGGAAATCGGGTCCGGATATAATGATCCAGGGCCAGGGCTACTTTTTTCCCGGCTTCGAATCGGCCTTCCCATGACATGGACCAGGACAGATCCAACAGTACGATCGTGGTCGAGGTGATCATCTGCTCCCGATCTCGAACCTGAATATCTTCCGGCATCAGATGTATCTGTCCGTCGGAAAAGTGCTGGTTGGTAACGGCCTTGAGAATCGTCTGGGGAATATCAACATCGAAACGATCCCCAAATTCATAGGGCCGCGACGTGTCCGGCTCAATCTCACCGGTTTGAGGTGCATTTCCCTGGAAGCCCCCCTGCTTGTCCCTCTTCAGGTGCTGATTCATCTTGCCAAAAGCCAATTCCCCGAGGGACCGCATCCCCCTGGGGGTCATATCAAACCCGTATTTATTTAGCTCGACAACACCTTCATCGGAAACTGTCTGGGGTAGCTGAAGCATAATATTGAAGGATCGTTGGGCCTGTTCGCCGAGAAGCTTCCCCATCTGTTCGGGATCGATTTTTGAGAACTGCCCCTGGGCAATCTGCTGCTGGAGCTGCTCCAAGCCCTGAAGCTGACGCATCAATTCAATGGCCTCATCAAAATCAAGGGATTGATCGCCACTGAATCGATGGGCATACTCTCCATAGAATTCATGGAGATCCTGGATGTCGTCTGTTCTTTCCTGCCAGCCATCTGCTATGTTCTGGCTGTCTGGGTTCATGAACTCAACATCCTTCATCGCCTTGAGCTTTTCGAGCAAACCGGGAGGCAGCTCATCGTAAGAAGGGGTCGGCTGCGCGCCCTTCTGCGTCCGTGTCATATTCTCGTCTGCCAGCGAAAAGGTAAGCTCTTCTATGGGCTTGTCGAACGCCTTTTCCAGGTTATAGGTAGAAAACAGCTCCTGCTTCTGCTCCTGAAGCTCCCGGAGCATCTCTTCTAAGCCCATAACCCTGAAATTCATGCCGGCCATGTCAAATCCATCCCACATCATCT
The DNA here is from genome assembly GCA_036446375.1 of Desulfobacterales bacterium. GTDB lineage: Bacteria > Desulfobacterota > Desulfobacteria > Desulfobacterales > JAZFSW01 > JAZFSW01. The sequence continues at coordinate 10,450 of JAZFSW010000226.1, forward strand.
CTGCCAGGGACATGTTGGGGGTCATCCCCTTCATGATGTTTTCCATGAATTTGTCGACAATGTCCTTCTTTTTCAGGCTAAACAGCTCTTGAGATCCGTCCCATCTTTTGAACAGGTACGATTTCATTTATAAACCAAGCCCTTTCCTTTGGCTTCCCGGTTGAGCTTATTCGACAGATGCAGTCCTTCCAGGATAAACTCAATGGCAGAAGATGCTTCGGAGGGATTGCCTATCTCGGCCAGCGTTTTGGCCGCCGCTTTCATCCCCGGAATAACATTGAATCCTTCCATATAGGCCTCGGAGGCCTGGAACTGGGATATTTCGGCCACCATCCCGTTTTCAAACGCTTCCGTGATGGATGTAAGATCTTCAAGCTTGAAATAATTGTCAAAGACTATCTTGATGGCCCGTTTGGCCAGGTTGTCAACAATATCAAATTCTTTCGCCTCTGCTACCTCATACTCAAGTTCGAGTTTCCCGGTAATTGCTGGATAAGTGGACCGAATATCGGTGATACGCGGAACTGCCAGCTTCTCTCCAAGCTGAAGGCATCGTCTGTAGGCGGCACCCAGAATCGACTCATAGCTTCGAATCGATACACGGCAACTCACCCCGGAGCTCTGGTTGATATCCGTGCTGGCTCTGGCCTGGAACGTGAGTTCTGCTAGAATTTCCTTTATATAGGCAGGCATCTGGGTTTTGATCCCCTTGACTTCGATTCGGTCGGCTTCCTGGTCCATTATCGCTATCTCATCTGTCTTTTCTTTGGGATAGTGGGTTCGCACCTGGACATCAAACCGGTCCTTTAGGGGGGTGATGATTCTACCCCTGCTGGTATAGTCTTCCGGGTTGGCTGTGGCAACGATAACAATATCCAGGGGAAGGCGTACAGGGAAGCCCTTGATCTGAAAGTCGTTTTCTTCCATAATATTGAAGAACGCCACTTGAATCTTTTCGGCAAGATCCGGAAGTTCATTTATGGCAAAGATACTCCGGTGGGCTCTGGGTAGCAGACCGAAATGAATCGCCGATTCATCATCGAGCGTTCTGCCCTGGGCGATCTTGATCGGATCCACCTCGCCGATAAGATCGGCGGTGCTTACATCAGAGGTGGCCAGTTTTTCAATAAGTCTTCTTTCTCTGGGAACATAGGTAATGGGAAGATCATCTCCCATTTCGGCAAGGTTCTGTCTGCAGTCAACACAGATCGGTTCAAAGGGATTGTCATGGATGGGGCATCCGGCAATCGCCGGCATCTCTTCATCCAGAAATTCTACCATGGTCCGGATCAACCGGCTCTTTCCCTGGCCTCTTTCCCCCAGCAGTATAATATTGTGGCCACAGAGAATCGCATTGACCAGGTCCGGAACGACCGTTTCATCGTAGCCGATCAGCTCGGGAAACAGTTTCTCTTTCTTCTTGAGTTTCTTGATCAGGTTTGTTCTCATCTCGGTCCGGACGTCCGGTAAGGATGAGATTTTCTTCTTCAGCTGACCGAACGTTTCAGGTTTCTTCTTTGCCATATCTTCTCCTTATCAATGTCATGGTGATTATTCTGTCTTGCACGATTTCTAAACCATACCCCAAGGAAGATAGCGCGTCAAGCGCGCCGTTCCGGTTTCAGACATAATCAAGGAAGGGCTCTGGGGATCGTCAGCACCTTCCGGCCACCCAAACAGATGCGATTTTCAGTGATGAAAAACCGCCATGCCCCTTGAATGCGAAATACACCACATGTTGATTATTTCTCTTGACAGACCGCTATATGTTGTTATAGAGCTGATCGTGGGGTTGGTTGCTATCCGTTCCTGATTTGCCTGCTGCAAGAGGAACGGACAGCAAAGCACGGGGCATCGCCGAAAACGTAATCCGGCACATGCCCAAACAGGTCATAGGGGTATTCGGGGATAGAATGGATCAGTATGGTATACCTCTGAATTGAAACTGGATTGGATCTGGCCACTATGACCGTAAGTTAGCCCCCGGGGGGCCTTCGGGTCTCTCGGGGCTTTTTTTATGCCCAGTTTTTTTGAACCTCACCGAATATACCGTTCCACTTCCGCCTGGGTTCGAATCATCGCCACCGGCAACACTTCCATGGTCAAGGTAGACGCATATCCCTTTTCCTTCAGCAACGTCAATATCCGGGGGTAATCGACGATACCATCGCCCAGGGGAAGGTGGAGGTCGTCTTTGACTGTCGTCCCCCCTCTATTGTCATGGACATGGACATGGGCGATCCTGTCCAATAAGTGCTCGATGAACCCGAAGGCGGTATTCTCATCAGATAGCAGTTCACCATGACCGATATCCATTGTCATTCTAAGATCGGGGATGGCGCCAAAAACAGTGGCAAAGCTGTGATGCTGGGACGTTAGATTCTCCAGACAGAGAACAACTCCTTTTTGGGTCGCATCATCCGCCAACTCGGACAACAACTTGATTTTTCCTTCTACCAGTTCCGGTGGCGCCCGCCGTTGATCCATCCAGAAATGCATGGTGCCTTTTTCAATACCGAGTTTTCGGGTACAGGTAAATAGCGACTTCATCTTCGGAACAAACTGCTGTGCCAGCATCTCTACATCTGTCGGATTCCCTTCATTCGGATAATGGGCAAGGTAGAACAGGTTGTATTTCTCTTTCAGGCGAAGCAGATCATCAAACTGCTGGTCAATGACATCCGGGTCACTTACATCGATCTCGGCATAGGGATAGCCGAGTTTACCGACCTCCTCGATCTGTTCGAGGGTATGTGCTCTACCACCGATAGTTACCATGCCCACTCCTTTCTCCGATCCAGCAGCAGCGCCTTCCAGGAATCTTCGCTGAGCCACCAAATCAACGCCTATATATGCCTAACGCTTCACCATAAGGGATGATATGCATGCGCCCTTGCTTCCAGCCGTTCAAGACATGGCAAAAGTGCAATGGTATGTCAAGGCATAACCCGTCGCACTGGCATAACCCGTCGCACCATGGGTACCTTTGGTGGCTACCACTCTTGCCACCACACTCCCGCCGGTTCAGGGGAACAGAACATCCAGTATCTTGTCGATTTCCTTGGCGGCGACCCGTCCCTGAATTGGCCGTCCGTCCAGACACGACTCGAAAATCTCATCGACCACGGGAATCACGCCAATCACCTTGACCCCACATTCGGTCAGCCGGCGGGTCAATCGATCGGCGATGTTCCCTGATGGAATTCTGTTCAACACCACCCAGACATCAGCGATCTGTATCTGCTCGGCCATGTCGCTGATGCGACCGGCTAGCTGCACCGAGTCGATGGACGGGTCGACAATAACGAGGACACAATCGACGCCGGTTTCCACGCCGCGCCCGAAGTGCTCGACACCGGCCTCGAGGTCCACAAGGGCCACCTCATCCGGCGCGAGTTGCAGCATGTTTAGAAAAGACCGGCTGACGATGCCCATGGGGCAGCCGCATCCCTCCAGGGACATCAGTATCTTACCGACTTCCACCAGCCGGATGCCGTTGGACTCGACAAGGTAGTTGGCCGGGAGATCTTCAGTCGAAATCCCACTCTTCAGCAACTGAATCGACGCTTCCGTTGCACCGGCTGAGATTAAAGTGGACAACTCCGACTCAACTTTCTCCTTTCCCCCAAAGAACTCAAGAAGGGATTCGGGGGCATGATCGAAACCGAGCATCCCGGGCAGTCCCGTGTTTGATTCGTCGGCGTCAACAACCAACACCCGATACCCGCGAGCGCTGAGCCCACCGGCGAGCAACCGAGTGACCACGCTTTTGCCACAACCACCCTTGCCGCAGATCGCTATCTTCTGCATCACGATTCCCCCTTTGCCGTTTCTGCCGGAACCCTCTGCTTTGCCCGCCTTGACAAAGGAACATCACGTATCTTGCTTCCCTTGGGTACAAACCAGTTCTTTACTCGCTTTGCGTTGCGCCGGGCCGGTGGTAGAGGACCGGTGGCAGCAAAAGCCCTGAATATCCCGCCTAGCATATCGTCCATACCATTGACTACCCCGGCGGCTGCCAGCTCCGCTGTTTCAATCAGGAATTGCTCGAAATCATCATAGAGGTCCCAATACCCGACGTTAAAGGCATGGGTGAACACTTCATCCTCCCTATACTCTTCGATCACCCGCTGCATCAGTTTTCGTTTCACCCCATCGGGAAGCTTCGGGAGCAGCAGGTATCGGGCGTAGATTCTTGGCTTTGGCAGCGGAAATTCATACAGGAACGCTGTTACAATATCATCGAAGGCCGCATCGCCGCCCTTCTCGGCGCCGATCACCAGCATTTCGATGATCCGGTCCATAAACCGGTCTATGTCGGGAAACACGTCCCCATACTGTTGCTCGTAGACATTTCCTATCGTACCGAGAGAACGCAACTCGACCGCGATCACCTCGCGAAGCCGAGGGGTAAACACCGCCTTGTAGCCATCGGGCCACAGCTTTTCCTCGTAGCCCTCATCTTCAGGCATAAAGTGCATATGAATCCAGTTCCCGGATCAATCGGGCCCTAGGGCCCACCCTTGACAAAGATCACCTGGCCCGAAACGAAACTGGCTTCATCTGAAACGAGGAATAGCACGACGTTGGCCACGTCATCCGGTGTGCCCATCCTCCTTAATGCCACCTGGGCAATGGTGAACTTTTCCATGTCGCTAAGGTACAACCCCTTGCGTCTTGCCAGTTCCCGGGTCATCAGCGTGTCCACAAAGTCGGGGGCCACACAGTTGACGTTGATATTATGGCGCCCCAGCTCCAGGGCCAAGGCCCTGGTGATCCCCCACATGGCAGCGCTTGCCGCGGCATAGCCCACCTGCCCCCCCTCGCCGAGGCTGGCAGGTACCGGTGCTGAGAGAATGACGATTTTGCCGTAGTTCTGCCGTACCATGTAGTTCTGGGCAGCGCGGGTGCAGTTGAAGCATCCCTTGGTCTGCACCTCCAAAGCCTGATCCCACTGATCTTCAGTGAGATTGTGCAGCGGGACATCTTTTCTGAACCCGGCGTTATTTACCAGGATATGGACCTCACCGAATTCGACTGCCGCGGCTTCAAACATCTCCTCTACCTGGTCCCCATCCTTTACGTCAGCGGCAACAGGTACGGCATTGCCGCCGGCATCGGTGATTCTTTGCGCGACACTTTCGGCAAAGCCCGGCTCGATATCGCTCACGATGACCCGGGCACCTTCCTCGGCAAGGCGCATGGCAACCGCCCGGCCGATCCCGCGTCCTGCTCCCGTAACGACGGCAGTCTTATTTTCCAGTCTCATGGGGCACTTTCAATTCTTTCGTGGTATATCCGGCTTAAAGCCCGGCATGTCGGGCAGCTTTGCCCTGCCGCCCATCACCGGGACAAAGGCACCGGCCGCTTCGGCCAGTTCCAATCTGATGGCACCTTCCACGTTGCATCCCACCACACACTGGCCGCAACCGACACATTTGTCTGGATCGATATCGGCCCTGACCTTTTCCGTTGAGGGATTTTTTGCCGCCTTGATTACATTAAATGCACATCGCGGCATACAATCCTTGGTGCAGCCTTCGCAAACGTCGCTATTGACCACCGCGCGATAGGGGCTCGGATGCACGCCTTCCCACGGTTCGGTGTACATCCGGAGAGGATTCAACCAGTTGCAGCAGTCCCGACAGCAATTGCAGCCATTCATCCACGCGCCCCCCATGTGGACCATCATGCGATCTTCTTCCGCAAGGATCATTAGCTCGAGCCATTCGTCACCGGCGTACTTGTGGAGTTGGCCCCTTCTGTCGGCCTTCACCTCGGCATTGACATCCCGTCCCGGCATGCCGTCGAATATGGTACCGCATACCCATACGGGAAAATCACAACCCCTGGCCCGCGTACGGCAGGTGCAGACGCGGGTGTAAAGCCCATGCTCACCCCTTCTCGCGAATTCCCGCAAATCCCAGGGATGAAGAATCTCGGTGCCCAGGACCTCGCTCTTTTCCAGGGCCCTGATGGCGGGCATCATCCCGAACGAGCGGCCCGCCTGAGCACCTCCAAGCTGTGCCATCCGCCGGTGCACCAACTCATCCGGCCGCTCCCAGCGGTACCACTCTTCGTAGAAAAACGTGTTCCAGAGGTCACAGATCTGGTGACTCTTCTCATCCAGATGCTCCCACAAATCCTGGGTCGTAATCTGCCCTGACTTGGGAACCTGGTTGCCGCCGAAGGCCCACATCATATTGTCACTGGCGATCTCAATGCAGTAGTGATAGCCGGGTAGCGTGTAGGTGAGCGAACCGTCAGGCCCCGGCGTTTCAGCAATCAGCCCGGCAAAGAACATCCGTTCGACCTGATCGGCAACGACCTTCGGGGAACGGCTCACCTTCGCTGCCAGTGCATCAATCGTTCCGGGCATCTCGACCATGAGTTGTGCTTCCTCCAGGCTCATCGCAAGCTCCAGAATCTTCCGAAGCGTTTCAGAACTGGGATACCTGAGTTTACGTGTCATCACATCATAGGCATCTCGTTGGGGTAGAGGCGTCATCATGCTCATTTTATCCTCCTTCATGTCGCTACGTTGTTGCTAGGATAGTCTTATTTCATTTCAAAACTCGCGATCTGAGCGGGAAAGGGAATGCCCGCCGCCATCGGCTTCGCTTTCATGCGTGCCGGGCGGACCTGCTATTCTTTTCAATGGGTAGATACGACCTTTTTCACATGGAGCACGACTACCGGTCATCCCACTGCCGAAAATGGGCCCAGCGGGGGGGATCACCGGGACCGGGATTCCTTCCGTAAAAGACATCATCCATAAGGGTGAAGAATCGCCGGGAAATCATGTTTCTGCTAACCGATTCCGTGATAAGGCGATGGGGGAATGTCCTCTTGTGGCTCCAGGGGCAAACCCGCATGCAGATATTGCAATCACTGCCGATTTTTCCCCAATAATCATGACAGCTATCCGCATTGAG
>JAZFSW010000227.1:0-12863 GCA_036446375.1 Desulfobacterales bacterium
CCGGCGCGCGCCAGCAAATCCTCGTAAGCCGTGACCCGGGCCCGGCTCTTGGCCTGGCGGGCGCGGGGCGAGGCGCGCACCCATTCGAGTTCCTGGGCGAGGGTTTTTTGACGGGCGCTTTCCTGTTTTTCCTCCAGCGCCAGGCGCTGCTGCTTCTGATCCAGCCATGACGAATAATTGCCTTCCCACGGCAGTGCGCGGCCACGGTCGAGTTCGAGTATCCAGCCCGCCACATTGTCGAGAAAGTAGCGATCGTGGGTAACGGCGATAACCGTCCCGGGATACTGTTGCAGGTGGTGTTCCAGCCATGCCACGCTTTCTGCATCCAGATGGTTGGTGGGTTCGTCGAGCAACAGGATGTCGGGCTTCTGGAGCAGAAGGCGACAGAGGGCCACGCGGCGTTTCTCACCACCGGACAGTATCTTGACCTGCTCTTCGGCCGGTGGACAGCGCAGGGCCTCCATGGCCATTTCCAATCGGGAGTCCAGATCCCAGGCATCGGCAGCGTCCAGCTTCTCCTGCACCTCCCCCTGGCGTTCAATAAGAGCGTTCATCGCCTCATCATCCATGGGTTCGGCAAAGCGGTTGTTGATCGCTTCAAATTCCTTGAGCAGAGCTACCGTTTCTTCCACCCCTTCCTCCACGACATCGCGCACCGTTTTATCCACGTTCACCAGGGGTTCCTGCTCCAGATAGCCCACCGTGTATCCGGCTGAGAGGATGGTTTCTCCGTTGAATTCCTTGTCGTCGCCGGCCAGAATGCGCAGCAGGGATGTCTTCCCGGCCCCATTGAGGCCCAGAACACCAATCTTAGCGCCGTAGAAATAGGACAGGGAAATGTCCTTAAGCACGGCGATTTTGTCATAGTATTTGCTGACACGGATCATGGAATAGATTACTTTATCGGGTGTGCTGGCCATGTGCTTCTTACTCCTTTGGATAAACGGGGAAACGGTATTGGTTCAGCCTGCCAGTACATAGGTATACCACACGGGGACAGGGTATCAAGTCACCGGACCGGAATACCGGCGTTACCAGCGGTTTAGGATATCCTGGCCCAGGCCCTTTATGATTTCTTCACGTAGGTTGTGGAATCGAGACCCCACGACGACGAGCAGTTTGGACATGACCCGATAGCCCAGGCGAGCGTCTTCTTCCAGCAGGAGGGAAAAGGAAGACCTGTCTACTTTCAGCACGCTGCATGTCTGGGAGGCACAATACGCCGAGAGCCTGTATTTGTAAGGAGAAACAAGACTGGACCACCCGAAGGTCATGGTTTCCGGTAGATTGGTGATGGTAATATTGCGCAGTGCAAGCGGCACATCGGTTTGATCCTGACGGAGTGTCACCTCCCCCGCTTTGACGACCCACAGGGCCGTAGGATCTTCATGAGTGCTGAATATCCGATCGTTGCGCGCAAACGTCTCTTCCTGGCAACACGCTTGAATGGCGGTTAACTGATCGCGGCTCAGGTCCTTGAAAATATCAACGGTTTCCAGAAAATCGAGACTGATCATGACGTCTCCTTATAGAAGATACTCCGTAGCAATATCCCCTTTGAGAACATGCTGTTGGAAGACGTGGCGCATTTTATCGGGGGTCATTTCTTGATAAATCACAGGCTCTGCGCCTTCGATTTCCACCGTTACATTCGGCTCGGTCGCACATTTGCCGATGCATCCGGAAGATCGAATGTGAATATCTTTCCGGCCAGTAATGGCCATCTCTTCCATCAGGGCGGTCATGACCTCGCGTGCACCTGCGACAATACCACATGTGGCCATATGTATGACGATGGTGGTGATGGCATATTTATCCGGTGTGGCTTGCTGCATTTTGTGGAAACGGGTGCTGACGACACCGGCAAGGTTGGACATGACGCTGTATCCCATCCCCGGATCCTCTTCAAAGAGGGTCAACAGATCCGCCTTTTCCAGTTGAGCCACTTTGCAGCTTTCGCTGGTGCAATACGCAGACAGAACGTATCGGTATGGTGGGACAAAGGCGGACCATCCCAGGGTATTGGAAGTGGTTTCCGTATTGAGGGTTGTTTCTTTTGAGGTGGTCGGCCGGGCGGGCAGATCGAACCGTAGATCGACTTCGCCGTCAACCACGAGCCAGATGCAGTGTGCCTCCTGGCCCTCTTTGAACAACAGTCCCCCTTTTGGAAACTCCTTTTCCTGGCAGTTTTCCAGGATCAGGGCCAGTTGGTCATCTTCCAGACCCTTGAATATACCGACTTTTCTTAAGAAATCGATATCGACCATTGGCTCCCCCTTTACCTGTATCTAGGCGACTTTGGTGTCCAGGCGCTCGAGAATTTCCGATTCCCTATTATAGCATATCCGGCCGCAATGCAGACACCGATTGCTCTCCCGGGCCGCGACTTCTTCCGTCAGGACCTGGTCGACTTCCACGAAGGATTTCATTCGTTCGGCGACCGGCAGCTCAACCATGGTCGCTCGGGGCCTTCGTATGACACCCTCAACCTGGTCGAAAATCGTCTCAGGTATCAGCGCATTGGCAATTTCGTCGACCCCGGATGTCACTGCCTGGTCGGTGATAAACTGGTGAATGGATCGTGCCGCTCTGCGGCCGCCGCCGATGGCATCCACCACGAGCGCGGGACCGGTGGCAGAATCACCGGCTGAAAACAGATAAGGAATACTCGCCTGTAGCGTCAGTGGATCCACATCGATGGTATTCCACCGGGTGGTCTTGAGCTCTGCCAACCGCTGCTCGGTTCTTTCGGTAAACGAAATGTCCGGCGACTGGCCGATGGCGGTGATGATCATGTCCAAAGCAAGCAGCGTCTCGGAACCTTCCACCGGAACGGGACGTCGACGGCCGCTGGCATCCGGTTCACCCAGTTCCATCTTCTGGTGTTCCAGGTGGGTAACGTTTCCGTCTTCATCTCCCTTCACGCACATCGGGGCGCTGAGAAAGAGAAACTCCACCCCTTCGTGTTCTGCTGCTTCGATCTCCACGGGGTTGGCCGGCATTTCATTTCGGGTCCGTCGGTAAACGATATAAACCTTTTCGGCCCCCAGGCGCAACAGATTTCGGGTGCAGTCAATGGCGGTGTTGCCGCCCCCGATAACGGCTGCCACGCGGCCGATGGGAAGCTTTTCCCCGTCTGCGAGCCGCGAAAGAAAGTCGATACCGGTATAGCAGCCGTTTAAGGCTTCCCCCTCGATTCCCAGGGCAGCATCCTTCCAGGCGCCTACCCCCAGACAGATGGCATCATATCCGCCGGATATCAGGTAATCCATGTCAAAGTCGATACCCAACTTCATATGGGTGTGATGGTCGATGCCGGTGTTGAGAATCCCTTCGATTTCCCAGTCCAAGACCTTCTTGGGCAGCCGGTATTCAGGGATTCCGTACCGAAGCATCCCGCCAAGTTTGGGCATGGACTCAAAGATCGTCACGGCATGACCCAGCCGCCGGAGAAAAAAGGCGCAACTCAGCCCAGCCGGCCCCCCCCCGACGATGGCAATGCGCTTGTCGGTGGCCGGTGCCACGGTAACGGGGAACCGTTTTCCTGAACGCATTTCATAATCGGCTACAAAGCGTTTCAGTTGATTGATGGAGACAGCCTCATCTTCAATCCCACGCCGGCAGTTACTTTCGCAGGGATGCGGGCAGACACGTCCGCATGACAGCAGAAAGGGATTACGCTCCCGGATGGTATGAACGGCACCTTCATAATCACCCCTGCGTATCTGTTCAATATATAGGGGGATGTCAATTTCTGCCGGGCAGGTCTGCTGACAGGGGGCATGGCAATGATCCGTCTGATTGAAAAAAAGAAGGCGCTCCGATGGGGTCTTGATTTCCAGAATTCCCTTGGGACAGGTGCGTTCACAGGCGCCACAGCCAACGCATCTTTCTTCATCCACAACCGGAAAACCATCCGGTCCCATCGTTAGAGCGTTAAAAAGGCATGACTGAACGCAGTCGCCATGACCGAGACAGCCGATTTCACAGTCGCGTTTGCCGCCATAGAGCAGGGCCTGGGCCCGGCAATTATTCGCCCCCATATATATGAACCGGTTGGTGGCCCGATCCCCTCCCGTGCAGAAGTTAATGGAGATCGCTGCTTCCGCCAGGCCAACGGCCACACCCATAATCTCTGCTACGCCCTGAGCCGAATCCGGTCCTCCGACCATGCAGATACCGGGAGGGGCCTTTCCTGCGACAACCGCTGTTGCGGCCGCCGAACATCCCGCGTAGCCGCAGCCGCCGCAATTGGCCGCGGCCAGACATCCTTCCACCAATGCGATGCGAGGGTCCTCATAGACATAAAAGACCCGGGCGGCAACAGACAACACGATGCCGATGAGTGTTCCTAACCCCGTCATCATAAGGATTGCTGGGACCATAGTATTACCTCTATTATTGCCAGCGGCAAAGAGCCGCCTGATGGTTGTTCTTGTTTAACGGATGACCTGACACGTCCCGGTCAATTCGCTATACCCGATGCTGGGGTTCAATTATCACAGAAACCGATTTCATCGAACCCGTTTCGATTTTTTAAGAGGGAACATATATGGAAAATAGCGGGGCGTGTCAAGGCAAACAACCGGCGTAGAGACAAACAGGGGAGCAAAGGCAGACAAGGCGTGTCAAGGCAAACAACTGGCGTAGAGACAAACAAGGGGCACAAAGACAGACAAGGCATGTTAAGATCAATAATAGGCAGGATCAATGCAAGCGGCTCTTCGCCAATCCAAGTGGCGAAGAACCGTTTGCCGCCAATACGACGGGATATCCGATCAGGATGCTCTTCAGTTTCTCAAGGGGCGTGCTCGGGGTAGAATTGTGCCAAATCTTCTATGCTTTTCTGAAGGGACAGCGCGTCTTTTTCATCAACATTCTGCTTGGCCTTCATTGCTGCGACAATCACCGCATGGTGTTTCTTCAACCGTTCAACGTAATCTTTTTGACTGCTCTTTACCCGCTGGGTCAGAAAATAGTCGGCAATTGTGGAAATCACGTTCTGAGCATGCCGTTCCTTATTCATCACCCAGCGAATTCTTTGATTTTGTGACTGAGCGTCTGTCTTAGCAGACAGATCTGCTATCAATCGGGTCGCTTTCAGAACCGTGGCACTATCTTCCCGCATTTGCTCCACTCTTGCATGATCGTCATAGATCCCACAGGGTATCTGGCAATGCGCATCCGCGGTATCCGAAAGTGCGAAGATGAGGCCGAAAATGGCCAACGCCGTCAACAACCATTTTCCCAAAAGTGCTTTTCTCATATCAGAACCCTCCAAGGTTATTAAACAGTATTGCATATGCTGAGATCAGCGGTCAAACTGCGCATCAAAAGCAACATCGCTCGGGGCAAAGTCCACGCGACGCACAAATTCACAGGCTTCGCGCGCGCCATGCGCACGATCCATGCGGGAATCTTCCCATTCCACAGACAGCGGACCGGCATAACCGATATCGTTCAGCGCCACAATGATGTCCTCAAACACAATATCGCCGTGGCCGAGGGACCGGAAATCCCAGTATCGTCGCGGATCGGCAAATTCGGTGTGCCCACCAAAGACACCGACAGTGCCATCACCGTGTCCCCACCACACATCCTTCATATGCACGTGGAAGATCCGCTCACTGAGTTTGCGGATAAATGCCACATAGTCAACGCCCTGATATCCCAGATGTGACGGGTCGTAGTTGAATCCGAAGCACGGGTGGCCATTGATGGCCTCAAGCGCCCGTTCTGCGGATCCGGTATCAAATGCGATCTCGGTGGGATGGACTTCCAGCGCAAACTTCACGTCATTTTCACCAAAAACGTCGAGAATCGGTTTCCACGCCTCTGCAAACTGCCTGAATCCTGCATCAATCTGGTCCGGCAGACACGGCGGGAACGAATACAGCAGATGCCAGATCGGCGACCCCGTGAACCCATTGACCACCTTGATTCCCATGTTGGCAGCGGCTCTGGCGGTGTTCTTCATGGTCGCGATGGCCCACGCTCTTGCAGCGTCCGGGTCTTTCACGGAATCGGGCGTAAACTCATAATGACGCTCGTCGATGGTATCGCAAACAAGCTGCCCGGCAAGGTGATACGAGATCGACCAGCACTTCAACCCGTGCTTCTCCAGAAGGGCCATCGTATCCTCGCAGTACCCCTTGCTTTCGGCCCCCTTATCCGGGTCAAAGTGGTCCCCCCAGCAGGCCAGCTCCAGTCCATCATAGCCCCATTGTGCTGCCATGCCTGCCAGATCATCCAGCGCCAGGTCTGCCCACTGCCCTGTAAACAACGTAACGGGTCTTGCCATTTTTCGCTCCTTTCCATGCTACCTATTGCGGATCCTGCATTCTCGTCGGAGATGTCCCTATGGCGCAATCTTGACCCATTTGGCCCCCCGCGCGGACGATTTTACAGCGGCATCGATAAAGCGCATACCGCGGACACCCTCTTTTGCGCCGGGGAAATCCAGAGCCAGCGGATCCGGTTTCTTTCGCGCCATTCTCGCGCGAACGGTCTCGGCAAAGTTTACATAGTTATTGGCAAATGCCTCCAGAAAGGCTTCGGGGTGGCCACTCGGCAGGCGCGTTGCGCGACCGGCGGCCGGGCTCTTTGCGGCAACGTAGTCGTTGCCCCGCTTCCAGACTTCCTCCGGGCCATCGAGCCGGTTGACATACAGGTCGTTTGGATGCTCCTGATCCCACCGAAGGCTGCGGTCTTCCCCATATACCCGGATGGCAAGCGCGTTTTCCTCACCGATGGAAATCTGGCTGGCGTGAAGAAGTCCCTTGGCCCCCTTGTTGAACCGTAAGAGGCAGTTTCCGTCATCGTCCAGTTTGCGCCCTTTGATAAAGGTCGTCAGGTCGGCGCAGATCTCCTTTATCTTCAGCCCTGTGATGTATTCGGCCAGGTTTGCGGCATGGGTGCCGATGTCGCCCATGCAACCGGCAGCTCCACTCTGCTTGGGATTTGTACGCCATGCTGCCTGCTGCTGCCCGTCGTTTTCGATGGGCCGAACCAGCCAGCCCTGGGGGTATTGCACCACAACCTTGTAGATTTTTCCCAGGTCGCCCTGCCGGACCATGTCACGCGCCAGTTTGACCATGGGATAACCCGTGTAATTATGCATCAGGCCGAAGATGCTTCGGCTGGCGCTTACGATTTTCTCGAGAGCCACCGCTTCCTTGACGGTCAGCGTCATGGGCTTTTCGCACATCACGTGGAATCCGGCCTCAAGGACATCTCTTGCGATGGGGAAATGGCTGTTGTTGGGTGTTGCGATCGTTACAAAGTCGATCCGTTGATCCCCGGGCAGCTTCAGTTCCTTCTCGATCATTGTCTTGTAGTCAGGATAGGCGCGTTTCGGATCGATACGCTGTTCTCTGGCCATCTGTTTGCTTTTGCGCGGATGGGTGCCAAACACGCCCGCTGCCAGTAAAATGTCCCCGTCCATTCGAGCTGCCTTACAGTGAACATCGCCAATGAAGGCGCCGGGACCACCCCCCACCATGCCCATGCGAAGCATGCGGTTCACAGATCTGCCTTTGTTCCTGTTCATATCGTTCTCCTCAGTCCGATCATTGCGAGTTGAAAAACCGCTGTTTCCGAGCTGCAATGTATTCTGAAACCTTGTCTTTACCGTCCCATCTTGCGGATGCTGTCAATGCAGTCCCGGGCGCTGGTCAGCGAGGTGACGGCATATTGTTCCTGCTCTACGATGTACCACTGGACGGCGGTCTCCTTTTCAAGAATGTCGAACACGGAAGGCCAGTCCACGACACCCTCGCCCACGGTGGCCGTCGGCATGTTCTCGCTGTGCTCCTTTACGTGGACAGTTTCAAGCCGGCTCGCATACTTGCGAAGAAAGGCGGGAACGTCCGCGCCGGCTGCCGTCGCCCAGCCAATATCGCACTGCACAAGAAAATCATCCGGTGTGCCTGCAAAGAGCCGGTCCAATCGGGTCATCCCGTCTTCCACCTTGAATTCGGCGACATGATTGTGAAAGCCGGTGCGCATGCCCGCAGCCTTGCAGCGGTCGTAAACCTGCATGGCGGTTTCAATTGCTGCCGCCATGTTCTTGAAAGGCAGCCCGGTCGGGATAATCATTCGATCCGTGCCGAGAGAACGGTTCATCTCAACGGTCTCATCGAACAGGTCATCGGCAAACATGTGAAGACCCGTGTGCGATCCGGCACAGACAAGACCGCAGTCATCGAGCATGGCGCGCAATTCAGCGGGAGTGAAGCCGTAGTATCCGGCAAATTCCACCCCTTCGTATCCCATGTCTGCTACCGCCTTCAGCGTGCCGCGCATGTCCTCAGCAATGACATCGCGAACCGAGTACAACTGCAACGCTACCGGTATCTTCTTTTCTCTCATCACCCCTCCTCCTGCTATTGCTGCTAGTATTCAGGGTTCGTGAATCGAACCCGGGATGCTGCCTCTGTTGTCAGGGGCTGTCTGCATCCACACCCAGGAACCAATCCATCGCCGCATCGGAAACAGCAGGGGGCACTTCGTGGCCGCCCCCAAATTCGTTATAAACGACGTCATAGCCGGCACTGCGCAAGGCCGGTACGACCCCACCCCGACTGGCTTTTGCAGACAAAATGGTGTCCTTCGTTCCATGCGATATGTAGATCTGTGGTTTGCCCACGAGAGGTTCGCTTCTTCCCACCAATCCAGGTGAAAATCCAATGAGGTGGCTGAAGAGGTCGCCGTTGGAAATTCCCAATGAAAGGGCATAGGAAGCACCGTCCGAAAATCCGCCAAAGGCCACATGTGCCGGGTCAATGTTGCAGCGACCGAAAACATATGTAAGAGCTTGATCCAGGAATTGAACATCGGGGCCATAACCGCCCCGCAATATGTCCCATGTCGAAGCCCGCGAATCTGGTGCCATGACGATCATGCCTCTTGCTTCTGCCCTGGCGTCGTAACCGGCCCAGTTACTGCCGGCACCACCGGCACCATGCATCCCGATGAACAGGGGCATAGGTGTATCCGCCGTGTAGGTTTCAGGAACATAAAGGATTCCATCCCGACCGTTGCTGAGGCCGAGCCGAGACAATCCCTTGGCCGGCGTAAGGGTTGGCGTTCCTGGCCGGGCGGTGAGCCTGGGACTACCGCGGGCAACTTTCATCGGCGGGCTGTTGCAGCCAGTAAGAAGGGGCACCGCAAATGTCATGAGACCCCCGATAAAGTTGCGCCGGGTAATGTCTGACGAGAACGTCAGACCTTTCAGGTTGGAAGCATCCCCACGCACCGGAATTGTCCGCCTATGTGACACCCCTAGACCTTTCAGGTTGGAAGCATCCCCACACACCGGAATTTTCCGCCTATGTGACACCCCTAGACCTTTCAGGTTGGAAGCATCCCCCCACACCGGAATTGTCCGCCTATGTGACACCCCTTTCTTTGAATAGAGAGGCATATTTCCTGTCCGATACCCTTATGTGATTCACCAGCCATTCCTTCAGCAATTTCCATAGATCAACAGAAAGAGGGCTATCACTACCATCGCGCTTTACCTTGCCCTCATCAAAGGCTCTCTTAAACTCGTCAATGCGATCCACCAGATACCGGTGTTCCTTTTTGTGAGACTCAGCCCCGGTGTATCGGAACTGCTCGAAATACCCTTCTTCCGTCACAAAGTGGTACTCTGTATATTCGACAAGTCTGTTAAGAACGTCATTTACAACATTATTGCCCCTGGCATTCTTCATCGCGCTAAACATTTCGTTGATGATATCGATAAGTTGTTTGTGTTGGTCATCAATCTCAGCAATATCCAGTGCGATACTATTGTCCCAGGTTATTAGAGGCATGACGATCTCCTTCTTGTTTAAGCTGTGCCATCCCGCAGGCGTACGAAACAGTGTCTCCAACGGCTTCATCCGTGTCACCTGTTTCGGGGAGATATCTCCGGCTCAAGCTATTCCAGCCTTTTTAGGATGGACAGGCGGATCTTCTTATTGTGTCGAAATCCCAGTTTCTCGTAAAGCCGCATCGCGGCATCATTGGTGGGTGCCAGATGGAGGAAGGGCGTTTCTCCGCGCGCCAGAATGAATTCGGCCTGCATTGTGGTCAGCGCGCCGGCGTAGCCCCGCCCACGGTGATCCGGATGAGTGCAAACGGCGCTTATCTCGCAGAAACCGGTCAGGTGCATCCGTTGGCCGGCCATGGCCACCAATTGACCTTCCTTGCGAAGACCAAGATAATATCCCATTTCGATGGTGCGGCGTTGGAACGGACCGGGTTGCGCCAAAGCAACCAGAGCGCGCATGTCCGGCACATCCTCTGCTGTCAATTCGATCGCGTCCACCGGCGTCGATGGTTTCAGATCTTCACAGACCATTTGAGGTAAGTGGGTATCTTGCAACACTTCCCAGCCCGCCAGGTTTTCAGGTAATGACCCACCGAATAAGCTTGTAATTTCGCCGACCTCAACCAGGCGGGCTAAATCCTCCAACCCCGGGGAATTACTTTGGGGCAGGGCTGCTACGGCAAAGATCTCCTTTGCGTAGCGGACGGCGATATCTCCCCGAAGGGCCAGATGGCGATGGTGGCTGTTCAGGGCATGCCAGATGGGATTGTCGAGTAAATCGAGGTCCATAGTGGTTTCAATATGACACCAAGTGATGGGGTTTTCAACCCTGAAGACATGGATGGGATGCAGGGAGGGTCAACCCTGTCGAGGGTGAGGGGCGTTACTGTAGACATCAGCAATGGCCCTACGGCGTTGTATCGGCAAGGAGGGCGTTGCTGCAAGGCGCCGTCCGAAGGGCTGAAGATGCTGCTGTATTGGTGTATGATCCGGAACGTTTTTCTTTGATTATGGGGGCATAATGGGTTAGAGAGGAGCATGGAGCCACGTGGAAATTGAAACGGTTGGAAATTCTGTCAAAAGGGATGGTTAACCAAGGAGATGCCCATGGGTGTGAGACGTGCGATTCTATCGGGAAGCTGGTACCCCGGAGATGCCGGAGAATGTGAAAAACAGATTGCTTCTTTTCTCAAAGATACGAATGTTTCCGCTGTTTCTGATCGGTCCTTTGTCGGTGGAATCGTACCTCATGCCGGGTGGCAGTTTTCGGGCAGTATCGCCTGCAATGTGATCCATAGCCTGATTGATGAGAAACCGCCGGATGTCTTTGTGATTTTTGGCATGCATCTTCATCCGGAAGCGCCAGCCTATATAATGAAAGAGGGGGCATGGGAAACGCCCTTTGGTGAGATAACCATTGAATAAACCCTGGCAGAGGTGCTCTCGGGGGCCTTCTCCTTTCAGGTGGAGACCACGGAAGGCTTTTCCCAGGACAATACGATAGAGCTTCAACTGCCGTTCATAAAGTATTTTTTTGAAGATGCCAGGATTATTCCTATCGGTGTGCCTCCCAGAGAGACATCGCTTGCTATCGGGCGAACCGCTGCCATGCTGTCCGAAGAAAGTGGATTGCGGATTAAAGTTGTCGGCTCAACGGATCTGACCCACTATGGTCGCAATTACGGGTTTCTGCCGGAAGGATCCGGACCGGCTGCTGTGGATTGGGTGCGCAACGAAAACGATCGGCGCATGATTGACCTGATGCTGGCAATGGATCCGGAGCAGGTAATCAAAGAAGCGCTGGCACAACAGAATGCCTGTTGTTCCGGCGCTGCGGCCACGGCGATTGCAGCAGCAAAGCAGCTCGGATCTTCCGGTGCAGAAGCCATTGCCTATACCACCAGCTATGATGTCCATCCGGATGACAGTTTTGTCGGATATGCGGGAATCGTGTTTTGATCCGCAGATGACACAGATTTCACTTCACGAAGACGCCCCAACCAAGAGACCCATTGTGAGGTCGGATCAATGGCCTTGAATCGAGACATGGAAAGATGACAACTAAGAAGACAGAGAATACCCCCGAACCCGAGGCCCCCCCCTCCAATTTCATTCGGGACATCATTGCCGGGGATATTGAGACCCATTCGTATCCGGATGGCATTGTCACGCGCTTTCCACCGGAGCCCAACGGATATATGCATCTGGGGCATGCCAAAGCCATTTGCATTACATTTGGTGTCGCCGAACACTTCAATGGCCGCTATAATCTCCGGTTCGACGATACGAATCCGAGCAGAGAAGAAACCGAATACGTGGAAGCCATCATCGCCGATATCCGATGGTTGGGGTTTAACTGGGAGGAGCGGTTGTTCTTCACGTCGGATTATTTTGAGCAGCTCTACCTCTATGCCGAAAGACTCATTGAAAAAGGCAGCGCCTATGTTTGCGATCTGACCCCGGAAGAAACCCGGTCCTATCGGGGCACCCTCACACAGCCCGGCAAAGACAGTCCCTTTCGCGACCGATCGGTCCAGGAGAATCTGGACCTGTTCCGGCGTATGCGGGCAGGTGAGTTTGAAGATGGTGCCCGTGTGCTTCGGGCCAGAATCGATATGGCATCCCCCAACATCAATATGCGCGATCCGGTGATGTATCGCATCATGAAGGCCACGCATCACCGGACCGGGGACAACTGGTGTGTCTACCCGATGTACGACTTTGCCCATGGTCAGTCCGATTCCATCGAAGGCATTACCCATTCGCTCTGTGATCTGGACTATGAGGATCATCGACCCCTGTATAACTGGTTTCTCGATGAACTGGACATCTTTCATCCACGACAGATCGAGTTTGCCCGTGCGCATCTGAACTACACGATTCTCAGCAAACGAAAGCTCCGGCTATTGGTTGAAAAAGGGATCGTCGACGGCTGGGATGATCCGAGGATGCCGACGCTCTCCGGTCTGCGAAGGCGGGGATATACTCCCGGGTCTATCCGCAGCTTCTGCGAGCGCATCGGTGTTGCCAAAAGGGACAGTACCAT
>JAZFSW010000228.1:0-2983 GCA_036446375.1 Desulfobacterales bacterium
CCACTTCTTCAGAATCTCTTTGTTTCCGGCGGGCAGGCTAAAAAAGAGCCCGTCAGCTGCAATGGTGATCGGCCCGCTAAATAGCGCCTCTGCATCCCCAAGAAAGCTTTTGTTAAGGACCGAAACGGGCAGCGGCGGTATGATATGGTACAGAAGGAGGTGCCGGGCGCCTGCCGCCTCTGCGATCCTGGCGGCTTCTTCAGGAAAAGTGTGGTAGTTCAGAATGTCTGCGCTGATAGAGGCGATGTTGGAGCGTGCGCTCGTTTCGTACACCTTGCCGAGGGTACGAACCATGGTTGCCTGCAGGGCTTCATGAAGGAGCATATCAACGCCTGCGGCTTGCCGTCGCAACGATTCGCTGGGTAATGTGTCGCCGCTGATCACCACGGATCGTCCCTTATAGTCGAAGCGATAGCCCACCGCCGGCACGACCGGACGATGATCGACAAGGAATGCCGTTACCCTGATGCCATCGGCATCAATAATAACCACCGCTTCCTTTCCGGCAGAAAAATTAAACGGCCTTGCCCTGCCACCGGCGCCTGCGGGCGGTACAATGTCAGGGCCGTGGTGGGCGATCCGGTACGTAGCATCAATCGAGTAGGCCAGGTTAAATCCATCCACAACCGTTTCCACCCCCGGGGGACCGAAAACATCAAGAGGCGTTTTCCTTGACCCACCGGCCCAGCGCTTGAGGATCAATTCTCCGAGATCTCCGATATGATCGGAATGAAAATGAGTGAGCAATACCGCGTCAACCCTTCCGGGCTGAAGTCTCATCAGTTCGAGCTTTCGTGTACTTCCCGGGCCTGTATCGACAACATAGAGGCTTTTGCCGGCAACGACAAATACGCAAGGGCCGGCCCTCTTCGCGTCTGTTAACGGTGCTCCGGATCCGCACAGGCCCACATGAAGTCCATCGGGCAGATCACCGACAACATCCATGGTGGAAAACCGGGTCACCATGCCTTCTATCAATGCCGCCCCGATCTTCTCCCGGGATATGAATACTCCTGCAACGATTGCCACGATGACAATCAATCCGGCGAGTATCCGGGGATTCAAAAACACGCTCAGGGTCAGGTCCCTTTCAACCGGATCCTCTTTGGCGGCAGATGTTGCCACTGACAGCATCAGAATGATCAGGAAAACCACTTCCATCACAATGGAGCCACCCACGACCAGCGGCACATCATCAACGACAACGCTTGTCAATCTTCCGACGACAATCAGCGTGAGGAAAACAATGGGAACCGCCAGCAATCGTCGGTAGGCGGTCACAGTGCCAAGAAGACCGAAGACACCCATCCCGAGAAAAAGCCCGCCAAGATCACCCCTGAGTGCATTGATACCCACCCCACGGGCAGGTTCTATGAAGAAAGCGGTAGCGAAAACCTCCGGCAACGTCAGGAAGCCAATGCCAAGAACGAGGAAGATGCATCCAACCACGCCTGCAAGGATTCTCAATACGGTTTCTGCTGCCGGTATCGATTGTGCGCGCATTATCGTCGGGTTCCTCCGGCTGCCTTCATCATCATATTGGCAACCTGTGCTCCTGCATTCTGATTCTGACCGGTAACAATACGACCATCGACAACCGAGTGGTTGGCAAACATGTCACGAAATGCCGTGTCGCTTTCAAACAGGGCACCGGCTGCACGCAGCTCACGTTCGGGATGCTGCGGGGTAATCATGATGCCAAGCTCCTTCACCTGTTTGTCGGTTACCCCCGTCAATCGACGCCCCTTGACAAGTGCATGGCCGTTTTCATCACGGGCAAGAAGCAATCCAAGGGGCCCGTGGCAGACGCCCCCGACAATCTTACCGGCCCCATAGGCCTCACTGATCTTGAGACCCAGGACTGTCGAAAATCCCAGGTCATAGGCCGCCCCCCATCCGCCTGCAAGATAGATGATGTCATATTGTGTAAAGTCTATATCATCGATGCGTAACGAGTTGCTGACCTTCTGCTGAAACCGGGTATCGACAAGATAGCGAACGTCATATTCCGACTTGATAAACCACTTGAATGACATGGGATCAATCGGGATCTGCCCCCCCTTGATACTGGCCACATCGACATCCATCCTCCCATCCATGAATTCATAGTAGGCCGCCGTCAGCTCAGAGGCAAACACACCGGTCCTTTCACCTTCCTTTCCAAGGCGGTCGTGACTGGTGCAGATGATCAGCGCTTTTCCCTGGGGAAGCAGGTACATCTGCCCCTGGTACACCGGATGCACACCCATTGCCTGCAACGCTGCCGGGAGCCCGAGTCGCAGGCCAATGCCCAGAACAACAACACCGATAAGGATGATTCTGAGCTTCTTTTTCATCATATGCTCCTTACATTGGAAGAAGTAAGTGTCAGGTTCCAGGAAAGCTACGAATCCAACAATGCACATCCCAAGCTGGTCTTACCACGGAATTCCACGGAAATTCACTGAGAGAGAAGATATCTTGGACTGTTATTCGCTGTTTCCGTGTTTACTTCCGTGCCTTTCCGTGGTGAAAACATGGTATTCTTCGGGGCTGTCCCGTGGTGCGTTTTCCTGACACCTGACACCCGACACCTGACACCATCTGTTCCTCTACAACCCCTTCCTGTCCAGGATCTGCTCAATCTGATCCATCGTACGGTTCATGGCGGTCATGGTTTTATCGAAAGGCTCTGACGTTGTCATGTCTACACCCGCATCTTTCAGAAGATCGATGGGATACTTCGATCCGCCCGAAGAAAGGAAGGTGAGCACATTTTCCACAGCGCCCTTTTCTTTGTTAATGATCTTTTCGGCCAGGGCCGTAGAGGCGGTAAAGCTTGTAGCATATTGAAACACATAAAAATTGTAATAGAAATGGGGGATGAAGGCCCACTCCATCATCACATGATCTTCAATCTGAATGACACCTTTTTCCTGGCCATAGTATTTCTTCAGGATATCGGCATATAGTTCTGTCAGCACATCGCCGGTGAGCGGTTTAT
>JAZFSW010000229.1:0-4667 GCA_036446375.1 Desulfobacterales bacterium
ATCAGCGGCCGGATTTTGAGATATCCTTTAATCGACCGAACAGAGATTCTCCCATTGATAATAGCTGTCTTTATGCCGATTGTCTTGGCTGTAATCAGCAGGTTCGGCCAGATTTCAGTCTCCAGACAGGCGAAAAGATCCGGCCGAAATGTCTTCAGGGCTTTGTCAACCGCCTGGGGGAAATCCACCGGCGCATAAATGCAGGTTACCCGGGGGGCGAGCCGTTCGAGGGCATAAGTGTATCCGTGTTCCGTTGCTGTGGATACGATAAGGGCACAATCGGGTTTCAATCGGGTAAGGGAGGCAACGATCGATTCAGCGACACCGATCTCACCGACCGAAGCGGCATGAAGCCATATCCGCGGTGATCCTGACTGTTGGGAAATCAGATCCGGGGGATAGCTACCGAGACGCTGATTCATCGTTTCGTTGGGCCGGCCACAGACATATGCGTGTATGCGAAGCGTGGGCAAGAGACCCAGATAGAGGAGTCTTCCGAGCAGGTTGTATGCACTGTAGGCTGGGTTCATCGGTTCAAGGGGTCACTTCCACAAAATCATTGCCTTTTATGCGAAGAAGATAGAGCTGCTTTTCGATGTCACCGGTATCATCAAAGGATGAAAGCCCGGTAACACCGGCGAAATCTCTGAGTTTCAGGAGCTCGTCTTTGAGGGCCTGTCTGAAGAAAACCGTTGGCTTGCTTGCCGTCTGAAATAGTATCATCGCCGTGTCATAGGCAACCGCTTCAATGAAACTCGGGGTTTCACCATAAATCTCCTCGAAGCGCCTTACAAAACCCCGGACGATTTCTGACCGGCTTTGGGCAAAAAAGCCCTCTGCCAGGATGGCGCCCTGAACGTATTCTTTCGCCATATCGATCATACGGTCCGAATGCCACAGATTGGTCCCAAACAGGTAGATATTTTCGATGTCGTAGAAAGCCAGCTGGGGGATGATCAGACCTGCCTTTTTCGGCGCGTCCGGAATAAACACCGCCTCGAAATCGACAAAGGGTCCCAGTGGTTCGTCGTCTTGATCTTCTTCTTCAAATGGAATTATCGGCAGATCGGTTTCATCCGGGGGTGGGCTAGTCTGCCGGATTAACTCCTTGAGGGCATAAGAGAAGACCGGATCAAAGGGTACCAGCGATGCATCGATATGAACGAACCGATAATCATTATCCTTCAAATCGTCAGGAATCGGGTAATACAGACCGGTGAGTTTCTTGATGACATCGGCAAAGTCCATGAGGGTAGGGCTGTACGATTCAATGGCTACCACCTGCCCCCCCTTATCGATGAGATCATTCCAGAACAGATCCACAAAGGTACTCCCGTAATTATCTTCCGGATAAAGGATGGCAAATGTTCTTAGACCCAGGGTCTGGGTTGCATAGGATACGATGGTTTCGACCTGCATACGCGGGGTCATGAAATTCCGGAAAACATAGGGTCCGAACGCTGTGATGTCCTTCTTCTGGCTGAGGGCAATAATTGGTATTTCTTCTTTTTCTGCTTCGGAAACGGCAGCCTCTGCTGTAATAATGGGTCCGATAATTGCAGCAACCTTTGCTTTGGCCAATTGCCGGATCGCATGGACGGCCCCGTTCGGTTCAGATCGCGTGTCTTCTATGATGACCCTTATGGGTAGGTCGGGGTTCTGTGCGTTGAAGTGGGCCAATGCCAGTTCAATGCCCTTTAGTGCACGGTCGCCGAAAGTCTTGTACCGGCCTGAAAGAGGCAGAAGACATCCGATGGTGTGGCGGGAGTGGGCGGATTTCTCTTCCAGCTCAGCAAGCAGGTATTTTGCCTGCGAGACACGTTCATGGGCGGGAAAGGTCTCGATAAAGAGGGAAAGGTGGGATATTGCTTCACCGACTCTCTCCTCCCGCGCACGATTTTCCCCCAACTGGTAAAGGAGAAAGCCCCGGGGGGAACCCTCGCCCACACGATCCAATAGAGACACGATGTCCATCGAAGATAGGGGGCTAACGGCAGTAGCCAATCGCTGTCGAACCTTCTTTCTTTCCGGGTTCCCCAGATTCCTTGCATGTCTGTAGGCCATCGTATATGTCTCAACAGCCTCGATCGACGCCCCTGCGGCCCCGTATGTGTCGGCCAGCAGGATGAAGATTTTCAAGCGGTGATTATCTGAAGCAAGCGTTTTGAGGAGACCGGTTCCCCCGGAAAAGACTTCGGCCAGGTTGCCTTCCTGATAATGGGTCTCCAGTATGGATATGCGGGCATCCGGAACCCGATGGCTGGATGGATATGCTTCGATCAGGCTGATGAAAACATCTCTTGCTTTAGCGGTCCTGCCTTGCAGTAGATGGATGGTTCCGATTCGCAGCATGGCGTCGGCGGCCAGGTGCCTGTCCGGAAAATCGGAGAGGTACCGGGTGAACATTTCAAGAGCGCTGCCGTATGACTGGGCCTGAAACAGGGCCTCGGCGCGCGAAAAGGCCGCATCCCCGGGCCTGATCATCGTTTTCAGTGTGCAGGATGCGGAAAGAACAACCGCAATAAGTGCGAGTATTCTAAGACTTCGATTCATGACCATCCTTATCAGGGCAATCCTGGCATAGTACGTACACGGCAACGGGATCAATTTACACCAGTTCGATATAATGTCAAACGATTGTTTGCAGACATTTCAAACACCCGTGCCCTACGGGGCCGGATAGAATCTGGTCGTGATGAATTTTCCTATTGACATCCGGTACTTAAGCTGATACTGTAGTAAATTGACTTGCTTGGGAACACCGTACGCCTATACCGGTTTTCGATCGGTGCGACACTCGTTTTCCTTGTTCTCCTGATCTATCCAAATCGTGTTTCATCGTGGTGCCATGGTGATGGCAACGGGCCTCATTCTTTGATTTGCCGCAGACTCGCCTGTTTGAATCTGTGAACGTATTATTTTGTAATACTATGATTATACGAGGATCTTCATGGCCAAGAAGCCGACCTATAAAGAACTGGAAACGCAGAACGCCGCGCTGAAGAAAGAAGTGGCAGAATACAAAAAGATCGAAAGGGTCCGAAAGAACGAGGGGGACCCGGAGCTTGTTTTCTTTGAAGATTCTCCCATTGCTCAAACAGAAATAGATTGTAGTAGGCTTAAAGGCTATTTCGATGAGCTTCGAGAAAGCGGTGTGACGGACTTTCATGCCTTTTTCGAGGAGAATGAAGCGGCCTTGGACCAATGCCTGGACCACATCAAGCTGATTCGTGCAAACGAAGCATCTCACAAATTATTCCATACAAAGAAGAATGAAGACTATAGTAAGAGAATAGTGAAATATGTGAAGGATAAGGTTGGCCTGGGTAATTTCGGAAGAGGCATGGCTGCCATGGCCGAAGGCCGCACGGAGTTCCAGGGAGAACGGGCTTTCAGGCCTGGCGGGCGGGAAAGCATATATGTTCATACCTTCTGGCGTGTGGCTCCTGGCAGTGAGACGACCCTATCGAAGGTATATACGGCCAATATCGACATCACCCGCCGAAAAGAGGCCGAACTGTTCCTGCAACAGAGTGAAGAGAAATATCGTGCCCTATATGACAATGCTATTGTTGCTATGTTTACAGTGACCATAGATGATGGTGTTCCTCTGGACGTAAATGATGCCGGTGTAGCGCTTTGGGGGTATGCATCCAAGGAGGAATTTTTTTCAGAATTCAGGGCTGAGAAGCATTATGTTCAGCCAGGCGGTAGAAAGCGGTTTGTTGAGAGACTCCAAAAAGAAGGTGAAGTTCGTATCGAAGAAGGCTTTTTCCACCGGAAGGATGGGACACGCTTTTGGGCCGAGGCTAACATCAAGTTGAATCTCAAAGAGGGCTTCCTGGAATGTGTGGCTGTTGACATTACCGAACGGGTTCAAGCCCGGGAGGCGCTGCAACGGAGCGAAGAACATCTGACCATCGCCCAGGAAATTGCCGGCATAGGCAGCTTTGAATTTGATGGAACGACGGGTGAAGTAACCGCATCTGATGGGGTCTACCGTATTCTGGGGTTGGCACCCCAGTCTGTCCCGTTCACCAGGGAGTTGTTTGAGACCCTCGTTCATCCCGATGACCGTGATCGCGTCAGGGATGGCTGGGACCCCAAAGGCACGGGCACCAAGCAACCCGCGGGAGATCTGCTGCCGTTTCAATCTGTTGTCAGACTGGTCAGACCGGACAACTCACAGCGAAAAGTTCTGGTGCGGACAGATATCCGTCCGGACGGATCAGGCCAGACGGTTAGAACGCTAGGGGTTTTTGCAGATCTGACCAATATTATTCACGGACAAAACATGCTTGCCACTCAGGGACAGGTCTTGGATAACATGATGGAAAGTGTCATGGTGGTCGACGGAGACCGCAACATTATTTACACCAATCCTGCGTTTGATGGCATGTTCGGCTATCCTCCAGAAAGACTGGTCGGGCAATCCGCAGCGGTTCTCGACGTGGCGACCGATGCAAATATCCTGAAGCGCAAAGAGATGCTTGAGGCGATGGAGACCACGGGCCGATGGCACGGCAAAACGGATGCCGTAAAGCGTGACGGAACGCCGATAGTGGCCGCCGTTCATCTGTCCTCGGTGAAGATCGAAGAGAGAACCCATTTTATCATCGTTCAGGAAGATATCACTGAACGCGAACGGCTGGCAAAGGCCTTGAAGA
>JAZFSW010000230.1:0-5352 GCA_036446375.1 Desulfobacterales bacterium
TAAGACAACCGATATCTTTTCTTCCCATGCACTCGACACCCTATTTAATCTTGCATCGATCACCACAGACCAGGGGATTCATCTGGCCGGCATTTTGACCGAAGCCATCCATACCCCCCACATGCATGACCGGGCCACGTCCCTGAATAGCATCAACACCGTGTTCCAGGCAGCACGACATTTCGGAAAAGAGATTGAATTCAAGAAGAACGGTTTTATTGCAAGAAGAGCCCAGAAAGTACTTGATGAAGCGGAACGCTTTCTGGAGCAAATTGATACATCCGGCCTCATGAAAGCCATCTCCCGTGGGAAATTCGCAAACATCCGCCGGCCCATTAACAGCGGGAAAGGTGCTGAGGATGTCTTTAAGAAGGGGAAGCACTATTCGAACCCGATCATGGACATCCTTGAAGCCGAAGGTAGCATAAATGAGCAGAAGTGAATGGATCAGACCCTATGGGGATACCCGTGACGATGGCATGATGCAGCTCTCTTTCTCCCTACCGGTTGAATACGGGGGGAAAGCAAAAAAAGCGGCCGAGCTGTATGTGGAGAAACTCAATTTTGAAGACGTTGCCGTGGTACACGCCAGGAAGATTTCCGACAACTATACATTCTTCGTGGTCTATGCCAGGGCCGTTCCCCGGCTTGACTATTCCCTGGTCGAAGCATCTGAAATCGATATTGAAATCATGGATTTCAAGCAGATCAACCGGCAGATAAAAGAGAAGATAAAACGCAGAATTAACGTGGTGGGCGCCACCATCGGCAGTGATGCCCATACGGTCGGGATTGATGCGATCATGAACATGAAGGGATACAACCAGGACTATGGCCTCGAGCGGTATCCTCATATCCGTGCCATCAACATGGGCGCCCAGGTATCTCCCGAATCCCTCATCAAGAAAGCAATGAATACAAAGGCAGACGCCATCCTGGTTTCTCAGACCGTGACCCAAAAGGAGATCCATATCAGAACCTTCACCGCTCTGATTGAACTCCTTGAGGCTGAAAGAATAAGAGATCGATTTATCGTTATTGCCGGTGGCCCCAGAATCTCCAATGAATTTGCCATTGAATTGGGCTATGATGCCGGCTTCGGCCCCGGAACCGTGCCGTCGCAAGTGGCGTCCTATATACTTTCACAACTGTTGAAATCCCAAAAAAAGGAGGCAAAATGATCACCTCAACCTTAAGGGTGAGAATGAGCACCCATGATGCCCATTACGCAGGCGGCCTGGTAGATGGTGCCAGAATGCTCAATCTGTTCGGGGATGTGGCAACGGAACTGCTGATTCGCTATGATGGAGACGAAGGTCTGTTTCGGGCCTACAGTGAGATAGAGTTTCTGGCGCCCGTGCATGCCGGCGATTTTATCGAAGCCAAGGGAAAGATCACAGAAACGGGCAATACATCCCGCAAGATGACCTTTGAAGCCTGGAAGGTGATTGCTCCGGCTCCGGACCAGGGAGAAACGGCAGCAACCGTGCTGGCCGAACCCATTCTCGTGTGCCGCGCTCTGGGCGTTTGTGTTACGCCTAAAGAATGCCAGAGGCTCAAACATGACAAATGACCCCCTCATCATCACCTGCGCGGTTGTGGGTGCAGAACTCACAAAAGAAGATACGCCACACCTGCCGATCACTCCGGATGAAATCGCTGCTTCGGCAAAAGAAGCGGCTGAAGCCGGCGCCACCATTATCCATCTGCATATCCGTGATAAGGCCGGACAGCCCAGCCAAGATGTGGATATCTTTCGCACGGTTTCCGATAAAATCAGAAACGCCTGTGACTGTATTTTGCAGTTCTCCACCGGTGGTGCTGTGGGCACACCCCTTTCCGAACGGTGTGCTCCGCTCACATTGAAACCGGAAATGGCAACCCTTTCCATGGGAACCATGAATTTCGGACCGGATATCTATGAAAACAGCGTCAACACCATCAGGACGATCGCCACGGAGATCAAGAACAATCATATTCTGCCGGAACTGGAAATCTTTGATGCCGGCATGTTGGATACGACATTCAGTTTTCTGAAAAGGGGCCATTTACCGGAAAAGCATCATATCAATTTTGTTCTCGGCGTACCCGGCGGATTAGGCGGCAGTATCCGGAACCTGATCTTTCTGGCCGATCAATTGGATAAGACCCGGTCATGGGGTGTTGCCGGCATCGGCAGATATCAACTGCCCCTGGCAATGGCCGCCATCACGATGGGCGGACATGTTCGTGTGGGATTTGAGGATAATATAAACTACCACAAAGGTGAACCGGCACGGTCCAATGCGCAATTCGTGGCACGTATCGTCAGGATTTCAGAAGAGTTCGGTCGCCCCGTGGCCCGGCTTGATGACACCCGGAAGATACTGGGCCTTTAGACTGCAAGCCCACGCGCGCAGAAGAAAAAGGTGAGATTCAAGAGACTGGCCGGAAAACACTACAATATCTTTTTCCCGAGAAGGGATGCGGCCAGTTCAACGGCGATATCTGCGGTTCTGTTCTGCTGATCAATGATAGGATTTATCTCAACAATATCCATTGAAGATACCTTTCCGGTATCTGCAAAGACCTCCATCATTAAATGCGATTCACGATAGGATAATCCCCCGGACACAGGCGTACCAACGCCGGGGGCTTCTGAAGGATCAATGCTGTCAATATCGAGGCTCACATGGATCCCCTCCAGATGCTCCAGAAGTTTAATCGCCTTTCTGGCGATCCTGTCAATTCCCTGCTCATCAATATCGCGCATCGTATACACTTTGATACCGCTGTCTTTGAGAAACTCTTTTTCTTTATTGTCCAGCGATCGTACGCCAATGATAACAATATTTTCGGCATCGATCTTCCGACCGGGCCTGCCCACATTCACCAGATTCTCAGGACCATTGCCGGTAAGTATGGACAGTGTCATACCATGGATATTTGCCGATGGTGAGGTCTCCAGCGTATTGAAATCACCATGGGCATCAATCCATATGACGCCCGTAGGGATTTGATGGGAAATGCCGCCAATGGTTCCGATGGATATGGAGTGATCCCCCCCAAGGAAGATGGGGAAATATCCCTTGGATATGGAGTTGCGCCCGGCCGTATACACCAATTCGGATGCCTTCTGAATTTCTGATATCAGATTGGACTTCTCGACGGTATTTCTTATCGGGACATCAATATTGCCGGAGTCAATGATTTCATAACCAAGATTGTGAAGTCTTAATGAAAGGTCTGCGTATCTTAATGCTCCCGGTCCCATATCAACACCTCTCTGGGATTGCCCGAGATCCATCGGGATGCCGATGATATCTATCTTCTTTTTCATATTATTCTCTTCTGGCAAGATTGTTCCAGAGGTTTATCATGAAATCCTGAACATTTGTCAGGATGGCGGTCGCCTGCCCGGAGCCTCTATTGGCAAGTTTGTCCGCACTAAATTCAGTCATATCGACAATGTAGTAGAAAACCGGTCTTACCGTCCCATCATCGGTGACATGATAGCTCGGGGTCATATTGCCAAATGCGATGGAGTGAAGCTGCGTTGCCAGCGTAATAACCGTAGTTGCTTTTCTGGCATGGGCCCTCATGGCATCCTGGGCCCTATAGACATCGGAAATGACTTCAGGCAAAGGGCCGTCATCTCTTATTGAACCGGCAAGAACATATGGCACGTTGCATTTTTCACACGCATAGATGATGCCGTCTTTAAGGTCCAGCTCCTTTGTTGCAGCAGATATGGAACCGGCCTGCCGGACACTATTCAGAATATCCAGATGGTTGTAATGCCCCAGGGGTTGAAGGTGTTGTGTGTAAATGTCCTGCCCCAGACCGGTCCTGAAAAGCGCCGCCTCAAGATCATGGGTGGCAAGCGCGTTACCTGCCAGTACCGCGTGGCAGAATCCATTTTCTATCAACCCCTGCATGGAGTTCCGGCTGTCTCTGTCAAAAGAAACGGCAGGGCCGAGAACCCAGGCGATGTATCCATGGTCTCTATCGTGTCGAAGGATTTCATACAGCTGATCATACGAACGGGAAAAAGGGGTTTCCCTTGTCCCCCGGGTTCGAAAAGAAAACTTGTCGTCAGATGTGTCTGAATCGGCGTCAAATCCATTGATGTAGACAAGAATGCCGTCTTCACCATTTTCTGTTCTGCCAACAACGACCGGATCATCCTTCTTCAGCCGTCTGGCTTCAACCACATCAACATCTTCACCCCGAAGCACCAACGTACAATCCATCCTGTTCTCACGTGCGAGCACCCATTTGCCCTTTCCTATATGAACATATTCCGGATAATTTGAAGTGCCATGGTAGTTGTCCGGTGCGACACCATCGTCAGGAGCCGGAACGCATTGCGCTACGGGCGCCCCTGCAAGCGGGCCGGACGTAAAATTCGGAGGTGTATATTTGGGAATAATTGAGGCCATGGTAAGCTCCCATAAGTAAAGCATCCTGGCCCAAAGGACCAGGCCTTGGTTTGCCCTAAAAGGGGCCGTTCTTGTCTTAGTTGCCAAGTGTGAAGTGACTAAAGTGAGCTAAAGTGCCTAAAGTTAATGCGTCGCTTCGCTCCACCAATCGAGACCTTTGAATTTCTCCTCACAGCAAACCTGCTGAATTGTAATATCAGTAGATTACAATTCCAATTCTTTCAAAATGCGCTGTTTTTCAAAGGTCTCAAATCATGCAAATGCCTGCGCTGAAAGTGCAATCCTCAACTTTAGCTCACTTTAGTTCACTTTAGTTCACTTAGAACTGTCCGCATCATCCGGCACCGGCATAGCCAGAATCACATGACCCCGCTCAAAGAACAGGGTCTGTAACGATGGAATCAACTGTCATCAAATAGAAATGCTTTCTCGCCAATATTACCATATCGATGATAGGTGTTACAGACGCTCTGTTCTCTGTAATAGTGCAACAACTCGACACGCCCTTCCATTACCACCTTTGCTCTGGCTATATAGAAACCGGTTTCGGCCGCTGCTTCATATAGATCCCTTGCCACTCTGTCCGGTGCAGCGTACCTGATTCTGTCAACGTCTGGAATCATCGCTATTAGATCAGCGTGGGACTGAATCAGAATTTCCGCATTGCCCGAAAATTCTTTCCCTTCTCTGCTCAATACAAATCCAAGGGCTTCATTGTGCTCATCAGGATTAATACTGATCAGGGGCGTGCATTCAGAAATTCGGGCAGCAGCTATTCTTGCAAGAATGTCAAAAAGTGTATCGTCCGGATGAATTCGGATGACGATTTTTCCCACGGGCTGATATTTTAGTATATTGTCCTGACCCCGCAGGTGGAAATAATCACGCTGTAAATCGAATTCCTGTTCCTTTGCTGAGAGATAGCTCTTTA
>JAZFSW010000231.1:0-13869 GCA_036446375.1 Desulfobacterales bacterium
TATCTCATCCAAAACCACCTGGACTCTTTCTTTCATGATCGTTCCTCCTTTAATCAAAGATTCTTGCTATGGGTTGTCGTTTTCTTTATCACGCTGTTTGGGAAATACAAGCTTTTACCACCATCTGGGGAAACTTCTCAATAGATTAAGGTGAACCGGAGACAAAGCGCAACAGGTCTTACCTTCAGGTCGGCTTTTCTCTCTTGCGATAAAACGCCTTCTGAAATGCGTCAAATTCGTCCCGGTTGATGGCATCGCGCATGGTGCTCATCAACGTGGTATAATAATGGATATTATGGATGGTATTGAGTCGATACGCAAACAGTTCGCGGGCCATGTACAGATGACGCAGATATGCTCTGGAGTAATGCTGGCATGTCGTGCAGGTGCAGTCTGCGTCTATGGGTTGCGTGTCGGCTTTAAAACGCGCATTGGCAATATTGAGCGTTCCGCCGGTTGTAAACAGCTGGCCGTTTCTCGCGTTGCGGGTGGGAATCACACAGTCAAACATGTCGGCGCCCAGCCCGACAAGATCAACCAGGTCTTCCGGTGTGCCCACCCCCATCACATACTTCGGCTTTTCTGCCGGCAGACGGGGAAGAATGTGGGTGGCCACGTCCAGCATAAGACCCTTCGGTTCGCCCACACTCAATCCACCCACCGCATACCCGTCGAATCCGATGCGGATGAGTGCTTCGGCAGATTCGTCTCGAAGATCATGGAACATTCCCCCCTGAACCACGGCAAACAGGGCATTGGTCTTCTGCCCACTCTCCACCCATGTCTTCTTACACCGCCCGGCCCAGGCGGAGGTCAAGGTCGCCGCGGAAGCGGTCTCTTCCCGACTGGCCGG
Organism: Desulfobacterales bacterium; assembly: GCA_036446375.1. Lineage (GTDB taxonomy): Bacteria > Desulfobacterota > Desulfobacteria > Desulfobacterales > JAZFSW01 > JAZFSW01. Next base: position 854 of record JAZFSW010000231.1, read on the forward strand.
ATAGGGCGTACAGACATCCAGACACATCGCAATGTCCGAGTTAAGGCCCCTCTGCAGTTCGATTGCCTTTTCCGGGGATAACTGGTGGGTTGAGCCGTCAATGTGGGATTGGAAGGTAACGCCCGCTTCAGATGTTTTTGAGAGTTTGGCCAGAGAAAAGACCTGGAATCCGCCACTATCGGTTAGGATCGGTCTGTCCCAGTGCATGAACCGGTGCAGACCGGAGAACCGGTCGATAACGTCACTGCCGGGCCTCAGGTACAGATGATACGTGTTGCCCAGGATAATCTGAGCCCCGGCTGTAACCAACTCCTCCGGAGACACCGCCTTCACCGATGCAAGCGTTCCCACCGGCATAAACACCGGTGTTTCAACGGTTCCGTGGGCGGTCTGCAGCCGGCCGCTTCTGGCCCGGGTGTCTTTGGATTCTGAAACAATAGTGAAATTAGGCATCTTCTGATCATTTCAAAGCCCGGGAAACAGACATTGATTATGCAATCAGCATGGCATCCCCGTAGCTGTAAAATCGATAGGTCCTGTCGATCGCCTCCCCGTATGCGTGCAACACCCTTTCTCGCCCTGCAAAAGCAGCAACCAGCATGAGGAGTGTCGATTGGGGCAGGTGAAAATTGGTGATCAAGGCATCGACGATGTTAAACCGGTACCCCGGGTAGATAAAAAGATCGCACTCGCCGCTGCCGGAAACAACCCGGCCCCGAGAGTCCGATGCATATTCAAGTGTTCGAACACATGTGGTGCCGACAACCACGATCCGGCGACCGTCGGCTTTGGCCGCATTGATGGTCTCGGCACTCTCTTTTGAAATATGATAGGCCTCGGTGTGGATCTTGTGGTCTCTGATATCCAGGGACCTTACGGGCAAGAAAGTACCGTAGCCCACGTGCAGGGTGATTGCAACAATCTTAACCGGTTTGGCCCTGATGGCGTCCAGCAGCGCTTCGGTAAAGTGAAGCCCTGCCGTTGGTGCCGCGATGGCCCCTTTTTGCGAGGCATACACCGTCTGATATGCAGTCCGATCATCCCCCTTGTTATGCCCCTCCTGCCGACGAATATACGGTGGCAGAGGAACGTTTCCGATCTGATCCAAGAGGCTGTCAAAATCCCCATCAAAGACAAATCGGATGGTAGATACGCCCTCACCAACCGTAACGATTTCGCCTTTAAGCCCTTGATCGAAAAACAGGTGCGCCCCTGGCTTTGGCCCCTTTGATGCCCTGACCAGGCATTGGTATAGGATAGAACCCGGGGGTATACCGGTCTCATCCGCATCGATCCGTCGCAGCAAAAGGACTTCGACCTTGCCGCCGGTCGCCTTCTTTCCCAGCAAGCGTCCGGGAATGACCTTCGTGTCATTGATAACGAGAACGTCATCGGGCGACAAGAGCCCGCAAAGATCTGAAAACCGGTGATGAGAGATATTCCCGGAGTCACGCGCAAGAAAAAGCAGTCGGGACTGATCCCGCTGGTCGGCAGGAACCTGTGCGATAGCGCTTTCCGGTAATTCATACTTATATTCGTTCAGTGAAAACATCGGTCCCTAATGTCTCCCCAGGTAAACCAGCCACAGCCCGGCAACCATCAGGCCAAGTCCGAACCTTCTGAGCGACCCATGAGGCATTTCAAGGACTTTCTGAACCCAGAGTTTCATCTTCTCCGGAAAGGCGAAATAGGGAAGTCCTTCGACAACCATCACCATTCCGAGAACACACAAGAAATAATCCATACTGGTTTTCCCTATCGCCGACAGGATAGCGCCCTTTCTTCCCGGGGCAAACGTCTGTGGAAAAGGGCTCGACAGAATCCCCTGTTCTAACAATGGCACGCAATGGCCGGTAATATGCTGTCGGTTGCACCGGTGGGTGGTCTATCGGCCCCCTTTGTTCAGAGGTCATCCCCCCGGACACACGGCGTCCCTACAGGAGCTCTTCGTAATATACCTATGCCTGATATGCAATGGGAAAACCGGGATGTCGTTCAGAGAGACCTGCTGATATGTCGAAAATGGGTTGACTAATCTCAGGGAATCGCTACACTCTGGGGCTTTGAAAATGTACTCAGGCCGTATCTGCTCAGACGATGCAACGGCCCTTTCGCAAGCCGACAGAGACGCTCAGACAGAGACACAACGTGGAATTTGAACCGGTTATCGGACTTGAGACTCATGTCCAGCTGAACACAGCAACAAAGATCTTTTGCGGTTGCTCAACATCCTTCGGGGCACCACCCAATACCCACACCTGCCCGGTATGTCTGGGGATGCCCGGTGTTCTGCCCGTTCTAAATCGCAGGGTCGTCGAATTCACACTCCGCATGGGCCTAGCCACCCACTGCAACATTGAAGAACAGAGCCGGTTTGCCAGAAAGAATTATTTCTATCCCGACCTTCCGAAAGGATACCAGATATCCCAATACGAATTCCCCGTCGCCCAGCATGGTTATGTCGACATCCATGTCTCGGATCAAGAAAGGAGAATCGGCATCACGCGGATACATATGGAAGAAGATGCGGCCAAGCTCAGCCACGATCCTGATAGACCCCTAAGCCTGGTTGATTTCAACCGAACCGGTGTGCCCCTTATGGAAATCGTCAGCGAGCCGGACATCCGGTCCCCGGAAGAAGCCGGTGTCTATCTGCGCAAACTACGATCGATTGTCCGCTACCTTGACATCAGCGACGGCAATATGGAGGAAGGCAATTTCAAGTGTGATGTCAATGTTTCTATTCGGCCCCGGGGATCAGAAGCCCTCGGTTCCCGCACGGAATTAAAGAACCTCAACTCTTTTAGGCATGTAGAGAACGCCCTCCATTATGAGATCTCCCGTCAGAAGGAACTCCTGATCGATGGTGGCCAAGTTGTTCTGGAAACACGCCGTTGGAGTCCAGAGAGCGGCAAGACACTCTCGATGCGAAGTAAAGAAGAGGCCCACGACTATCGGTATTTTCCGGACCCGGACTTGTTGCCTATCGTTATTGACAGCCAATGGATTGATCGCATCGCCGAGTCTCTTCCCGAACTACCGGATGCGAAGAAATCTCGCTTCGTCAGCAGCTATGATCTCTCTGAAGAAAGTGCCAATGTATTGATCTCCAGCCGAGAGCTGGCAGACTATTTTGAGGCTTGCGTGGCCGCTTTTCCCAATCCCAAAATAGTGAGCAACTGGATAACGGGAAATCTCTTGGGGCTTCTAAACACCCGGGAACTATCGATTGCTGCCTCTCCGATCTCTTCCAGGCAGCTGGCAGAGCTGCTGAACCTTATCGACAAGGGGGTTATCAGCGGCAAGATTGCCAAGACGGTGTTCGATGACATGGCCACATCCGGAGAAGATCCGGAAACGATAGTGAAAGAAAAAGGGCTGGTCCAGGTAACCGACAAATCTGCCATTGAAGCAATCATCGCAAAGATTGTCGCCGACCACCCGGAGGAGATGTCCGAATATAGAAGCGGAAAAACGAAACTTCTCGGTTTCTTTGTCGGTCAGGTCATGAAGGAGACCCGGGGCAAAGCAAATCCGAAAATCGTCAATGAACTGCTCAAGGAGACGCTCGATCGTTGAGGTGTCGGCCCGGACACCGGCGTCACGCTTGACAATGAATCAAACCAATTGCTGTCTAATCAAGGAGGCACTACTTGAAATCCCCATTTTTTTGCATGCCGAACATCTGCCACAATCACCGCGCTACCGTCGTCTTTGCGCTGCTACTCGCGTTCCTGGTTGGCCCGCATATCGTGCAAGCCGAGGTAACCCGGGTGGTAATTGTCCCCCTGAAAGTAGACGCGAACAGCGACCTTTCTTTCTTGAAAGACGGCATCCATTCCATACTCGTTTCCCGATTGTCCTGGAACGGGAGGATCACAATCCTCGACACGGCGGAATCTGCCACAGCGGTCAGAGAGGTTGACGGTCTCTTGAATGAATCCCGGGCTCGAGAACTTGGGAACCGACTCGGGGCGAACTATGCGATCTTTGGCAGCGTAACGGTTCAGGGAAACGACACGGGCCTCGATATCAGCGTGGTGGCTGTTAACGGGAAACATCCCACGGAAACCTTTTCCAGACAAAGTCGGCAAATGGATGAGATAATCCCGCTAATCAACCTTCTGGCAGAAGAAATAAACAAGAAGGTTTTCGGTCGGGACATGTCTGCCAGGCCCGCTGCAGCGAAAGCAGCGACGCCAGGTCCATCTATCTATGCCCATCCCGAGCGACTGCTTTCCAGTGAACCGGCCACAGCCGGACCCTAACCCGGGGCACGGTGAAAAAGTCGAGACCGGGGCCTCCCCATCGGGGTTGACCACCGGAAAAACGCTCATCGATGGTCCTATACTATATGTTGGTACCGAGGTGTCTCTAGACCACTATATATGAGGTACGAGAGAATACCGGGCTTTTCTGAAGGACCCTCCCGATTCACACCTGCAATCCTGGAGGTGGCACTAAGCAAAGGAAAGCATTGTTATATCAACAAAAATCTTGACAAGAGCCATCACCGCGTAGTTAAATAGTGGCAGATATGTGGTTCTCAAACAGCCGCTTCTCTATACCATCACGTCGCTTCAACACGGTTTAGGGCGTGACAAACGACGACTGAAAAAGTGATGGCCCACCCCATACCGGAAAGGACAGTCCGGAGGCGGCTATCGCAAAAACATACCTGGAGGAGGATGACCCGATGAAGATATTTTCATTGCTTTCTGTTATTCTCTGCTCTCTTCTGGTTCTTACCTCTCCTGTCCTGGCGTTGGATACACAACCGAACGGCCATCTCCCAATGGGTCCCGATGGTCTCGGCATGATCGATGCTGATTCAGGTTCCGATAGAAACCCGATCAAATACGCCCTTCCCCTTGGTGATTTTACCCTACTGGCCGTGATAGAAGAAAGTGGTGCGCGGGCTCTTTCCGTTCCGGGAAAAAGCGCTCTTGCGAATGGCTCTGCTACTTATAGTCTGGCGGGCATCCACAAAATACCTCTGGGATTTGCCGGTCTTCGGTTGAATTTGGAGTCAGATACATCCGTGGCTGCCATGGATCAGAAAGGGTTTACCGTAAATCCCTTCTTGCGTTTTGGATTTAACAACATCAGCTTAGAAGGTGGACTGCGGTACCAATGGCGGGACATTTCTTTTGCCGATGATCCGAATACGACAGCAGGTGACGCTTTAAGGCCCAGTATTGACATCTCCCGGCTTGCCGCGAATGTTGAATTGCAGGCCACCCTGGGGCCAGTCAACCTCGAAGTCGGCTATACCCACATGTTTGGCAAGTCCGATGGGAACGCTGACAGCGCAGGAACCTGGTTCTGGAACAGCTTCGGAGATAACTGGGATAAAGTCTGGATTCTGGCCGCCAATAACGAAAAGGGGTATGCCTCTCTTGGGGGGGGCGGTTTGGGAAATCTCGTGCTCTCCACGGTAGGAGCGGGAACATTTCAGGCCGGCGCCAAACTCGTCTATATCAAGGGCGCACTGTCTCCCACTGAAAACATGGACGTTAGTTTGCTTTTTGCCTCTTCCAGAGCTGAAAATACGCCGGCCGGCTGGAGCGACAAGCAGGGAACCGAGTGGGATGTTGAAGTCTCCTACTCCTTCCTTGACAATCTGTCCTACACCTTTATTGCCGCCTACCTTGTTGCCGATGATTTCTGGAAAAAAGGAGAAACCGATCTGGATCTGGAGAACACCTATTCCGTCTTCAACCAGTTGAAACTCAAGTTCTGATAAGACACAAGCATCGAAAGACCAAAAAAGCCCCGACACGGTATGACCGGTCCGGGGCTTTTCTTTTCAGATGCCGTTGCCTGTCAAACGATTCGTCGGAAGGATTTCTCCAGTGATCCCGATGTCCATCGGATCCATGTGGGTCGTCCGTGTGGGCAGTGTGACGGCGTTTCGCATTCGTCAAGTTGTGCCAGTAGTGCTTTCATCTGTTTTTCCGTGAGTTGCTGATTGGCACGAATCGCCCCGTGGCAGGCAATGAGGATCAGACACTGTTCTTGTGCTGCCTTGACCCCTGAAGAGCCACTGCCACCCTCAGCGGCGATCTGTTCCACCATCTCTAGAACAAGCGGCTTTGCCGGCCTTCCTGCAAGAAAATCCGGCACCGCCTTTATGGCAAACGTGTTTCCGCCAAAAGGTTCCACCTCAAGGCCAAAGCGTTTCAAATCAGGAATCATGTCTTCCAGGATAACGGCTTCCCTGAAACCAAGATCGACAGTCTCAGGAAGCAGCAGTGTTTGACTTATTGCGTGGGCTGTCGCGGAGCGGCGACGGAGCTGTTCGAAAAGCACCCGCTCATGAGCCGCGTGCTGATCGATCAAAACCAGTGCGTCCTGTGCCTCGCAGATGATGTAGGTGCTATGGGCCTGGCCAATGAGCCTCAGGTCGGAGAAAAACTGTTGTTCCCACAGCGTCTCCTGTTCTTTGATGCCAACAGGACGCATCGTTTCCGCCGGTTCTTCTTTCCGAAAAGGGATCCGTTCCTCGGCGGGCCTGAACGTGAAACGAGGCTCAGACACCCCGGACGTTTGAGATACCGCCGGTTTGGAGGGCGTCCATTTCGGTCGATCGCTCCGGTGAAGGGTTTCTGATACGCTTCTGATCACCTGTTGGTGTATGTTCTGCTGTTCGACAAATCGGACTTCGTTCTTGGCCGGATGGACATTGACATCAACCCGATCGAAGGGCACAGTGACAAGAAGCACGGCCACCGGGTACTGTCCTTTCATCAGGCTTCCGTGATAGCCTTCAATCAACCCGTGCTGTATCATCCGGTCCCGGACGAACCGGCCATTGACATAGATATAGATGCCTCGAGAGGTACTGCGGGTAATCCGGGAAGAAGAAATCCAGCCGGTAATGGACACGGCATCCGATTCCAGGGTCAGCCGGTGCAGATCGGAACCCAGTTCCTTACCGAGAACATCAACCACTCTTTGAACCAGCTCCGGGGAAACCGACCAGCTCTTGACCGGCTTGCCATTGTGGAGCAATCTGAACTGAACCTCCGGTCGACTCAGGGCAATGCTTGAAAGTGTATCGGCAATATGCCCCATCTCCGTATTGATGGTCTTTAAGAACTTCCTCCGGGCCGGTGTGTTGAAGAACAGCTGCTTGACCTCAACCAGGGTTCCCGGTGGTGCGCCGGCTTCTGAGACTTCTTTTATCTTCCCCCCCTCAACGACGATTCCCGTGCCCGATGCTTCTTCTTTTTCCCGGGTAATCAGGTGAAAACGGGAAACGGCAGCAATACTCGGCAGTGCCTCGCCGCGAAACCCCAGGGTCTTGATCTGAAACAGATCTCTGTCCTCAGATATCTTGCTGGTCGCGTATCGCTCAAGAGACAAAAGGGCGTCATCCCGACCCATACCGGTGCCGTTGTCGGAAACGCGGATCAGTGACCGGCCGCCCTTTTCAATCTCGACCATGATCTTGGTGCTCCCAGCATCCAGTGCGTTTTCTACAAGTTCTTTCACCACCGACGCGGGGCGTTCGACGACCTCACCAGCGGCGATCTTGTTGGAGAGAATCTCGGGGAGTATTCTTACTTCAGACACGGCGGCCCTGATTTGCTACTACTGTGTTTGATTGTCTTTGGTATATCGGGACAGGGTTTCTGCTTCCTTTGGCGATAAATCAAATGTCATACAGGCGTCATTGAACAGGCTGAGAAACGGTTTCTCCGGATGGCGTTTTCGTTCATCAGAAAGCCATTTGACCGCTCGTCTCAACGCCTCGCCTTCGGGTTGAATACTCACCGTCGACCCTTTCTACCCAAGGTGTTATGCGGCCAGTTCCGGTTTCCGCTTATGAAAGTCCGTTGCCTGTTCGAAACCATAGGCCGCCCGGAAAAGGAGCCCCTCATCAAAATGCTTTCCCATGAGCTGAAGACCTATCGGCAAACCGGTCGACGAAAACCCACAAGGAACAGACATTGCGGGGATGCCGGCAAGATTAGCAGACAGAGTGAAAATATCAGACAGATACATCCTCAACGGGTCGTCTGTTTTCTCACCGATGCGAAAGGCCGGCGTAGGAGCCACCGGAGAGACGATGACATCACAGGTTTTGAAGGCCTGGTTGAAGTCATCAATAATCATCGTCCGCACCTGCGATGCCTTCTTGTAGTACGCGTCATAGTAGCCTGAAGAGAGGGAATAGGTTCCGAGAATGATTCGGCGCTGAACCTCTGGTCCGAATCCGCTGGATCGGGTGTCCCTATACATTTCCATCAGGTCATCGGCTTCCCGGCTTCTGAAACCATATTTCACCCCATCATATCGTGCCAGGTTGGAACTTGCCTCCGATGGGGCAATCACATAGTAAACCGCAACGGCATATTCTGTATGGGGTAGAGAAATTTCGACACGCCTGGCGCCAAGCGCCTCAAGTTTTTCGAGCGCCTTTTCCACGGCGCCAGCAACCTCCGGATCAACGCCCTGGGTAGCGTTGTCCGAAGGAACCTCGCTGTATTCGCGGGGGACACCGATGGTGAGTCCTTCCAGATCCGGGGTCAGGTAACGGGTATAATCCGGGACGTCCTCGGGTACAGACGTCGAATCGGCAGGGTCAAAACCGGCGATGACATTCATCAGCAGGGCACTATCCGTCACATCCTTTGTTAACGGTCCAATCTGGTCAAGAGAGGAAGCAAATGCCACCAGCCCGAATCGGGAAACCCTCCCATAAGTCGGTTTCATCCCGACCACACCACAATGGGATGCGGGCTGTCGAATGGAGCCGCCGGTATCCGAACCCAGCGCCCCGAGGCACATGTCTGCCGCCACCGCAGCAGCAGGACCGCCGCTGGAGCCACCGGGAATACGGGTCAGATCCCACGGATTGCAGGTGATCTTCATTCTGGAATTCTCTGTGGAAGAGCCCATGGCGAATTCATCCATGTTGGCTTTGCCGATGAGGATCGCACCGGCGCTGTTTAGTCTTTCCATAACCGTTGCATCGTAAGGAGGGATGAAATTTTCAAGGATCTTAGAGGCACAGGTTGTGCGAATGCCTTTGGTGCAGATAAGGTCTTTTATCGCCAGGGGAATACCGGTAAGGGGCGTGAGCTTGCCTTTTGAAATGGAATGATCGGCATCTTCGGCCTGTTCCATCGCCTGTTCTTCTAAAAGGGTAATAAAGGCACCCACCCGATCTTCCAGGGCCCCGACACGATCCAGAAGCGCCCGGGTCAATTCCCGGGAAGAGATCTCTTTTTGTCTCAAAAGAACATGGGCCCGATGGATGGACAATTCATGCAACATCATGTCTTAGCACTCCTCACCCATCAATCACTTTGGGAACAAGGAAAAGCCCATCTTCTTTTTCGGGGGCATTTGCCTGAGCCGCATCCCTGGCGATGGGCGTTTTTTCTTCATCTTCCCGGAATACATTCGACAGCGAAATGGCATGGGTTGTGGCGTCAACGTCAGTGGTATCAACCTGCTTTAAGGTGTCCACATAGGTCAGAATGTTACCGATCTGGTCGGCGAAGCCGTCAATGGCCTCCTCTCCCATGTCCAGGCGGGCAAGATCGGCCACATGAATGACCTCTTCTTTTGTTATCTTCATCCTGATCTCCCTATTCCTGCGGGCGCAAGACGTCTGGCCCGCCTCCCGCGCCCTATTGCCATTTGATGAGAAGGGGATTGTACTTGTTCTTTTTCAGCCGCTGGATGGTTTCCTGAGCTTCTGCCGTGTTGGCATAGTACCCAATCCTCACTCTATACCAGACACCCCTGCCGGAAACCTTTCCGACGATGCGATAGGCCCGGTAGCCCTCTCCCTTAAGCTCGGCCACGACCTGATCGGCCGTCGCCATCTCTCTAAATGAGCCCACCTGGATCGTTAAATTGCCCGTGTCCGGCCCGGAAACGGTCTTCCGGGTAGCAGAAGAAGTGTTCTTCTCGGGTTCACCAGATGCCGCTAGCTTCTGTGCAGGCCCCGCCGTTGTCTTTTTCAGCAGCGGTTGGTCTGCGTTGTCCTCTTCTTTGGGACCTCTCAACGCTTCATAAAAACCAAGATTCGTCTTCCTCTTGGCCGTCTCCATGAATAGATCAAACCGCTTCTTGTCCTCATCGATTACGGTCTTTTTTAGGGCGATGAGCTCATTTCGAAGCTTTTCCATGTCAAATTTTACCGGCGCGGTTCCTCTGCCCACAAAAACACCCAACACAAACATCCATGCAGAGGCAAAGAAAATGATGCCGATCCACATGGTGTTTCCGTGGCGTATGGAATCGAAACGCTTCTTCTTGGTTTCCGGCATAGCCTGTTCCCTTCTGTCTCGGGACATTGGAACATACGTTCCATCAGCGGCATCTCTTCGGCTTCTTTCATCGGTTCATATGGTCTTTCTTCTGCCAAGTCAAGAAGCTTTGGCCTATAGCGTGGGGACGATTCTTGAATATTCCCCGGTTTTATGTCATATGTCGCATTGTTTGTACTTCGCGCAAAAACCGTAGCGGTGTACCCTCTGTTTCCTGACGTTTTAACGTGAACAATAGGATCGAAGATGCCGACTGCTTTTGATTTGGTGAATAGACGTCAGCGGGTCGCCTGGAGGTAATCATGCATATGGCAGACGCCTTGCTTTCTCCTGCGGTCGGTGGTGTCATGTGGGCTGCTGCTGCCGGCGCCCTCGGATACAGCGCCAAGAAAGCCAAAACCGACCTCAGTGATCAGAAGGTTCCCCTCATGGGTGTTTTGGGAGCCTTTATTTTTGCCGTCCAGATGATCACCTTTGCCATTCCCGGAACCGGTTCCAGCGGTCATTTAGGCGGGGGAATGATCCTGGCGGTATTGCTCGGGCCGTATATGGCCCTTCTCACCCTGTCCTCGGTCCTGATGGTTCAGGCCTTGATCTTTTCAGACGGCGGATTGCTGGCTCTCGGCTGCAATATCATCAACCTGGGTTTTTTCCCCTGTTTTATTGCATACCCACTGATCTATCTTAAGATTGCAGGCAGGCGACCCTCCCGGTACCGTATCCTCCTGGGTTCTATTCTTGCAGCAGCGATCGGTCTTCAGCTCGGCTCTCTCGGTGTGGTGATTGAAACGGTGGGCTCCGGCATTGCAGAACTTCCCTTTGTCGCTTTTGCCGTCTTGATGCAGCCGATCCACCTCGCCATCGGTCTCATTGAAGGTGTTGTGACGGCCGTAGTGATCGTCTTTGTCTGGCGGGCCCGCCCCGAGATTCTGGGGGAGCCACCATCCGGGCATTTGCCGGAGGACCTGCCCATCAAGAATGTTCTCATCGGATTTCTCGCGGCAACAGTGCTCATTGGCGGGATACTCATCTGGTTTGCTTCAACGCATCCGGATGGACTGGAATGGGCGATAGACCGAGTTACGGGAAGTGAGACGATACAGGCCCCGCAGGCGGCTATCCATAATCTTGTGGCACGCATTCAGGAGAAAACGTCCCTGCTTCCTGATTATGACTACGCGCCCGCCGGATCACCGGACACCGGCAAGAAGGAAGCGTCGGAGACACACATGCCCGGCAACTCCCTCTCCGGTCTGGTGGGCGGCGCGCTAACGCTGATTATTGTGGTCTTGATCGGTGTGGTGCTGAAAAAGAGAGCAGGCTAGTTCCTATGGCAAATATTGGATCCGCATTCTTTGATCTCGGCTATATGGACACCCTTGCCAACCAGGAGTCCCCTATACACAGACTCGACCCCCGGGCAAAACTCATCACCACCCTGATCTTCATCGTCGCGGTTGTTTCCTTCGGCAAATACGAAGTCTCTGCTTTGATTCCCTTCTTCATCTTCCCTCTGGTTCTCCTCCTGCGTGGAAACCTGCCGCTGTGGTATCTGCTGAAAAAACTCCTGCTTGTCGCGCCTTTTGCTATTTTGATCGGGATGTTCAATCCCTTTCTGGATCCACAACCGTTGCTTCTGCTCGGAACGGTGCCTGTGTCGGGCGGATGGATCTCCTTTCTATCGATCCTGTTACGATTTGCACTCACCGTCGGTGTCGCTCTGGTTCTCATTGCCACCACGGGCTTCAATGGGGTTTGCATGGCCCTGGAAAAAATGGGGGTTCCCAACATCTTTGCCGTTCAACTGCTTTTCTTGTATCGATACATTTTTGTGTTGATCGATGAGGCCCTGCGGATGGTCCACGCCCGTTCCCTCAGGACATTTAACAAGAAAGGCATGGGGATTCATGTATATGGCTATCTGGTCGGAAGTCTTTTGTTTCGGACGATGGATAGGGCCCAACGGATTCATCTGGCGATGTTAAGCCGGGGATTTGACGGAGAGATACGACTGCGGCGACCCCCGAATTTCGGGGGCAAGGACGTGCGATTTGTCCTGGGATGGGCGACGCTCTTTGTCCTTCTGCGATGTTATAATCTGCCACAACGCTTGGGAATGCTTATGACAGGGATGTATTCATGAGTCACCATATCGTTGAAATCGAGGATCTGCAATTCGCATATCCAGACGGAACATCCGCGCTGGACGGTGTCTCGTTTCGCATCACTCACGGGGAATCGGTCGCCATCGTGGGTGCCAATGGGGCAGGAAAATCAACGCTGCTTCTCCATCTCAACGGATATCTGACCCCAACGAGAGGATCCATCCGCATCGGGGATTTCCCCCTGACCAAAAGCACGTTAAGAGATGTCCGCCGGACGGTGGGCATGGTCTTTCAAGACCCGGATGATCAGCTGTTTATGCCGACCGTTTATGATGATGTCGCGTTCGGCCCCCTGAATTTCGGCCTGTCCCCGGAAGCCGTGGAAGACCGGGTGGTTCAGGCTCTTGAAACGGTCGGCGCGTTGCACCTGAAAGATCGGCCCCCGTATAAGCTTTCCGGCGGTGAAAAACGTTCCGTCTCTATCGCCACGGTTCTTTCCATGGCCCCGGACATCCTGGTCATGGACGAACCGACCTCCAATCTGGACCCAAAGGCCAGAAGACACCTTATTGAGCTGCTCCAAACCTTTCAACACACGAAAATCATCGCCACCCACGATCTG
>JAZFSW010000232.1:0-2027 GCA_036446375.1 Desulfobacterales bacterium
TTGATGATAGTGCTTTCAGCACAGGCCAATTGATGGTGGGGATGGTCTCTCGCCCCGGCTAGGTCTGCAGATCAGAAATTTACCCATTTCGGCTTAGAGCTACTTTGGGTAATTGTGCCACGATGTCAGCCGCAGTCTCCAGGCCCTGGATCTCATAATCTCCGAATTCTAGAATCCCTAAATCCTATCCCAGATAGGACCCTAAATCCCTAAATTGTTTAACATAAAGGAGTCCAATGTCATCTGAAGAAATTGAAAACAACAATGTATCCATCTGTCCGGCCGGGGAAGCGTTTGCGCTGCCCAAAGATGCGGATTACCCGCAGGAAGCCGATCGCCTGAAATCGCTTGTCGAGACGCAACGTCAAAAGGGCCGGGACATTGTCGTGGTCATGGGCGTCGGGTTTGTGGGTTCTGTCATGGCAGGGGTGGTGGCTGATGCGACAGACCCGGAAACCGGAGAGCCTAAATACTTTGTCATCGGTATGCAGCGGCCCTCAACACGATCCTACTGGTAGATTCCCTATCTCAACAAGGGTGTGGCACCGGTGGACGCCGAAGACCCGGAAGTGGCGCCGCTGATCAAACGCTGTGTTCAGGAGAAAAAGACCCTGACTGCCACCTTCAGCTATGAAGCCCTGACCCTTGCCGATGTGGTGGTGGTTGATGTCCAGTGCGATTATCAAAAAGAGGCCCTGGGAGATGTGAGGAAGGGCAGCGCGGATATCGCGGCACTTGAAGACAGTCTCAGGACGATCGGGGAGAAAATCAATCCGGCATGCATGGTGCTTATCGAGACTACCGTTCCCCCGGGTACCACCGAATATGTGGCCTATCCCATTATGAAGAAAGCCTTTGAAGAGCGAGGGCTGAATCACGCGGATCCCTGCCTCGCCCATTCCTTTGAAAGGGTGATGCCGGGGCGCAATTATGTATCGTCCATTCGGGATTTCTGGCGTGTCTGCAGCGGGATCAATGACACGGCACGCGAACGGGTGACACGATTCTTATCCGACATTCTCAATGTGGCTGATTTCCCCCTTACGGTTCTGGACCGGCCCATCGAAAGCGAGACCTGCAAGATCATCGAAAACTCCTATCGGGCGACAACCCTTGCTTTTCTGGACGAATGGTCTGTCTTTTCGGAGAGAAACGGCGTCGACCTGACCAAGGTGATCGAAGCGATCAAGGTTCGTCCGACCCATTCAAATATTATATTTCCGGGACCGGGAATAGGGGGGTACTGTCTGCCGAAAGATGGCGGCCTGGGGGTGTGGGCGTATAACACCCTCATGGGATTTGAGGACGATATCTTCAAGATCACCCCCATGGCTATCGACATCAACGATACCCGCGGCCTGCATACCGCTCAACTCGTGCGAGATGCCTTGCGCAACATGGGTAAGATTGTGGCCGCATCGAAAATTGTGATCCTCGGTGTATCCTATCGGGAAGATGTTGGGGATACCCGGTACAGTGGTTCGGAAATCGTGGTTCGCAAGATCGCAGAAATGGGAGGCGATGTGGTGGTGCACGACCCTTACGTGAAACACTGGTGGGAGCTTGAAAAGCAGGATACCTTTCCTGCACCCGGTCGCTCCATCTCCCGATTCTTCAGAAACCAGGACAAATTGAAAGATATCCACGTGCACAAGCACCTGGAAGAACCTCTGAAGGGTGCAGATGCCGTGGTACTGGCGGTAAGACACGATGCATATCTATCCCTGACACCCGACGATGTGGTGGATATGGCGGGAAAACCCCTTGCCGTGATCGATGCCTTCGGGATACTCGACGATGCAGCGATCAAGCGTTACTTCGAGTTGGGTTGCGAAGTCAAGGGCCTGGGTCGCGGTCATGTCAAACGGATCAAGGATGAAGTGAGGGAGGGGGAGCTGAAGTGAGTGAATGGAAGTTTGAAGTGAGCTAAAGTGACTATAGTGAGCTAAAGTTGAGGATAGTGCTTTCAGCACAGGCCGGTTTTGAAGAATCTAAGGGATTGGATCCGCAGATTACACAGATTACGC
>JAZFSW010000233.1:0-4231 GCA_036446375.1 Desulfobacterales bacterium
TTCGCCTGGGAGGGATTTAGCAGAACCAACACTTCCTCAAGTCCTTCAATATCCACGTAGGGAGTAACGGTGATCTCCTGGGAGATCTCGGTGGTACGTTTTATCACCCCGGATACATATCCGATCCGCAGACCCTTGGGAAAAGCGCCATCCAGACCGGAAGTAACAACCGTATCACCGATGGAAACCTCATGCTTTCGCAGCACATATTGCAGAGAGCACTGATCCTCCGATCCTCCTTTGACAATGCCCCTTGCCCGGGTCTTTTGTATCAGCGCATCCACCGCACTGTTCTTATCGACAATAAGCATGACTTTGGAAGAATGGGATGAAGCATCTATCACGAGGCCGGCGACACCTTCCGAAACGACAACCGGCAATCCTTTCTTCACGCCGTCTGAACGTCCCTTATCGATGGTAACCGTTCTGAAATATGGAGAAGGATCTTTGCCGATGATCTCAGCGGACAAGACAGGATAGGTCAGCTTTTCCTGAAAGTTCAGCAAGTTGCGAAGCCGTATGTTTGACAGAGCGACTTCTTCAAGCGCATGCTTTTCTTCCAGCGCGCGGCTTAGTGCTGTCTTTATACGATCATTTTCCTGGGACACGAAGACAAGATGAAAATAGTGGCGCCAGATGTCTCCTGCAAATCGAATGGAGCGGGAAACACCCTTCTGAAGCGGGGAAACCAGAGGGATCGCAATACGACCGGGGCCATAGGTAGGACGGTTGGGCTGACTGGCAACGGAAATCAATATGATATTGACAGCGATGAGGGCAATGACAACAATGAAAATCACCGTCCGTTTTGAGAGCATGAATTCAGGTAATTGCTATCTGTTTGAGGATTTCTAAATTATCAAGCGTCTTGCCACACCCCTGGGCTACGGTGGATAGCGGATCTTCGGCGATGGTAATGGGAAGACCGCTTTCTTCTCTGAGAAGCTTATCCAGATTCTTCAGCAATGCCCCGCCGCCGGTAAGGACGATGCCTCTATCAACGATGTCGGCTGCAAGTTCGGGTGGCGTTTGCTCAAGAGCAATTTTCACGGTCTCTGCGATGGCCTCTACCTGCTCCGAAATGGCGATGCGGATCTCTTCTGAATCGATGGATAGAATCTTTGGTATTCCTGAGACAAGGTCCCGGCCCTTCACTTCGATGGTTTCAAGGTGTTCGGGATCCGGATACGCATTGCCTATGGTTGTTTTTATGATCTCTGCGGTTCGTTCACCAATCAGCAGATTGTATTTTCGTTTGATGTACTGCATAATCCCGGCATCCATCTTGTCACCGGCCACGCGAACCGATCGACTGTATACAATGCCGGATAGCGAAATAACAGCCACTTCCGTAGTACCACCGCCGATATCGACCACCATATTGCATGTCGGTTCGGTGATGGGAAGATTCGCACCGATCGCAGCGGCCATAGGTTCTTCTATCAGAAATACTTCTCTTGCGCCTGCGGATTCAGCAGACTCCCTGACGGCACGTTTCTCCACCTGGGTGATACCTGATGGCACGGCGATAATGATCCGGGGACGCACAAATTTGCGTCGGTCATGTACCTTATGAATAAAATGCCGGAGCATCGCTTCGGCAACCTCGAAATTGGCGATAACCCCATCCTGCATCGGTCGAATGGCCTCAATGTTACCGGGCGTTCTTCCCAACATCTTCTTGGCCTCAAAACCAACAGCCAGAATACGGGTTTTGGATCCATCCCTGTATATGGCCACTACAGAAGGTTCGCTGAGGACAATGCCCTTTCCCTTAACATAAACAAGTGTGTTGGCGGTACCAAGGTCAATAGCAAGATCGCTGGAAAATAAACCGACGACGGAATTAAAAAGTGTCATGAGCCCTCATTATCGCGTAAATGACTGCACGCATTTAAAATGGTTTGCCGAGGCTGCTGGATACTCCCTGACCAACGACTCCCCGGACGGGAAGTTGAAAGAGTCATCTT
Source organism: Desulfobacterales bacterium (assembly GCA_036446375.1). GTDB lineage: Bacteria > Desulfobacterota > Desulfobacteria > Desulfobacterales > JAZFSW01 > JAZFSW01. Next base: position 1,971 of record JAZFSW010000233.1, read on the forward strand.
AGCAAATATCTCCTGTAATTACAAGTAGAAATATCATCTGGCACAGGACCGAAGAGGGGGGAGAGAAGACCGTGACGCCAAGAAATCGGGGGCAAGAGGATTTCAGAAACCAATGGTTTCCATTATGGTATTGTGTAATTCTGGCCGAAACGCACGAATCCGTATATTGTCACGGGAAGGGTGGACCCGGTTAGTCAAAAGAATGATGGCAACGGATCGATCCAGATCTACCCAGAAGGAGGTCCCGGTAAAACCGAGATGGCCGATGCTGTGTGCTGAATAATGATCCCCGCAGCTGGCATGGGGCGGAGAGGGCGTGTCAAAACCTAACGCCCGGTCGGAGTCCGCCTGTTGTGTAAAGAAGTGTTGTACCAGAGCACTATCAAAGAGAACCGGGTCCGATGTCCCATGATAGACCGCCAACAATCGCCACAGCAACCTGTTGACATCGGCGGCCGTACCAAATAGCCCGGCGTGACCCTCTACCCCCCCCACGGCCCAGGCATTCTCATCATGGACTTGCCCTTGCATAAGGGTGTTTCGCCACGGGCACCTTTCAGTAGCGGCAACATTGTTCTGGAAGTGAGGCGCGCCTGGGTCTGCAAAACCCAACGTGGAAAGTCCCAACGGATGATAAATATCTTCGGTTACGATACGGTCAAGGGATCGACCCGAGATCGTTTCCACCACCCATCGGAGAACCATGAATCCCAGGTCGCTGTATAATGCAACCTTTCCCACAGGATTTTCTAGGGGTTCTTTCACGAGGCTGGTCCGCAAAGCGTCTTGCCGCTCTTCAGGGGAAAGTTTTCCAAGCTCAAGATAATAGGGTCGATAGTCCGGCAGGCCGCTGTTGTGGCAGAGAAGGTGTCGAATCGTTATTCGTTCCTTTTCTGTACCCTTGAAGGAAGGTAGGACCGATCCGAGAGGATCGCCCAACTGGAGTTTCTCCCCGTGAATCAGTTTCATTATTGCCAGCGTGGTGGCCAGCGGCTTGGTCAAAGAAGCCAGATCAAAAAGGGTGTGGCAGGTCGTGGCTGCCGGTTCAGAAAGGTTCGTGGTTCCGTAAGCTTCGAAAAAAAGAATCGTATCGTTTTTTGAAACCAGAAGGACAGCACCGGGAAAGACCTTCTCGGCAGTGGCCCGTTTCATCAGACTGTCGACAGGCATCATCATAGAAGCAACCGGCTATCTCTTGCATATTAGTGGTTTAGGCAACGATCTCGGGCAACCGTGTTGAGGGTTCAAGATACGAAAGCGTCTGCGCATCGGCATCAAGGGTGGCCGCGAGCCCCAGGGGAATCGTAAGGTTGTGTCGCCCGTGTCCGAAATCCAGCCCGGCAAGCATCGGTACGGCGCCCTCTTTGAATATTGCCTCCAGGATGCCAAAGATACCTTCTCCATCGCCGCACTCGTCAAAAGCCCCGAGAACAAGCCCGGCCACCCCATCGAGACATCCGGCCAGTCTCATCTGTGTGAGCATCCGGTCGATCCGGTACGGTTTCTCTCCTGTTTCTTCGAGCATTAGAATATGGCCATAGAAACTCGGCTGATAGGGGGTGCCTACCAGGTGACAAAGGGTGGCAAGGTTTCCGCCGGAAACCGGTCCTGTAGCCGAACCCGGCCGAAGCGTAGTGGCTTCATCGGCGCTTATCACAAGGTTTTCATCAGCAGTTACCGTATGATAGAAAGACGCTTGCGTTTCCCGGGACGCCTCTCCCAGGGTTGCCACCACCGGTCCGTGATAGGTCACAAGGCCGCATCTTTCATACACGGCAGATAGCAATGCCGTCACGTCACTGAAGCCCACGAGAATCTTGGGATGCTCCCGAATGGATTCAAAATCCAGGTGAGAAAGCATCCGCATCGAGCCGAATCCTCCCCTAGCGCAGAGGATGGCATCGATGGCAGGATCAGCAAACAGTCGGTTAACCATTTCTCCCCGATGGGCATCAGATCCTGCCAGGTATCCCTCGTGGGCAGCAAGATCCTCGGGAACCGAGACCTGGAATCCCATCGATTCCAATACGGCGATGCCGCTCCCAAAGGCCTTCCTGTCAAAAGGACTTGCCGGCGCCACGATACCGATGGTATCACCGGGTCGAAGCCGGAGGGGCCGTATCGGCTGTTGATGTTCCTGTTGCATATCGACTCATTCTCAGCATTCAAGAGGCAGGAATGCCCTATCCTTTTTTCAGTTCAATCTTGACAGTGCCAAGCCGGCGTGCTAGTCAGGCGGTTCATGTGTCGGGGCGTAGCGC
>JAZFSW010000234.1:0-5578 GCA_036446375.1 Desulfobacterales bacterium
GGTCAGAACCTTCTTACGGTGGGATTTACCCAGATACGAAAGACCGCGCTCAGTCTTCCGCGCTACTCTGAAATGCTCCTGTTTATGGGGGCCTTTTTTCTTTACAATGATGGCATACAGACGGTAATCACGCAAAGCGCAACCTTTTCGAGTCTGGCGCTCAACGCTACTCCATCGTCCATCATGCCGGCGTTTCTCATGATTCAATTTGTGGCTTTCTTTGGCTCGTTGATCTTTATCCGGGTAGAGACGAAAATCGGAACCAAAAGGGCCCTGGTCTATTCGTTGATGGTTTGGCTGCTGCTCATTTTCTGGGCACTGGTCATGCATACCCTTGTCGAGTTTTACATCATGGCATTTCTGGGGGGGCTTGTGCTTGGTATTTCTCAATCGGCTTCCCGAACCATCTACGCTTTGATGATACCCACCGGTCAGTCGGCTGAGTTTTTCGGGCTGTATGCCATCGTCGGGAAGGTGGCTTCACTGGTGGGGCCGATTCTGTTTGGTGTGGGCGTTATTTATGCCCCGAAACTTGCCGGTGTTCCGATAATCAACACGATGGCCGGCGCCATTTTCCCCTTATTTCTCATGGTTCTTATCGGTACCGCGCTGCTGCTGAAAGTGGATGTAGAACAAGGAAAGCGACAGGGCAAGGGTGGGGGAGACGCAGGAATCGAGGTGGAAGATATTTCCTAAAAGAAAATTCTTCCCATTCCGGCGACCTCTCGCATGGTGTTGATGTAATACTGGTAGTTGTCCAGGGATACATCCGGCGGCACCGCATGATCGGTTGTCGGGAAATACCCTCCGCTTTCGAGAAGGAAAGGTACCTTGGAGTAGACTTCTTCCTTTATAGCGGCACGATCTTTTGCCAGTGCGCGTTTATCAATGGCACCACCGAGAATCAGATCTTTGCCGTAGGTCTTTCTCAGAGCTACTGCATCATTTCCTGCGGCCACTTCAAGGGGCCATGTATAGTTAATGCCGCATTCGAGCCAAAGCGGAAGTAACGACTCGACGTTGCCGTCGCAGTCCAGATAGATGAACTCCACCCCGTTTTCATGAAGCAACTCCGTGATCTGCTTGTATCTGGGCACCATGAATTTCCTGACCATATCCGGGGAAATCAGCGGGCCGGCTTTATAGCACATATCCTCCCAGTAAAGGCCCATATCTATCTTAATGTCTTTTGTGACCCGTTTGATGATTTCAATCTCCATATAGAGCATCTGATCCATCATGTCTTCTATCAGGGCCGGATCGTCGTAGAACATGAGCAGCACCCGTTCTGTGCCCACCCACTCTCTCAGGTAACCGAAAAAGCCGCCGATCTGAAGGGTAATGGGGGTGTCGAGGCCGTTGACATAATCAACCGTGGCGTCCCAGTCTTCAGGCCACCTTTCCGGGGTATGCGGATCCAGGCGTTTCTTGTATTCATTCCAGGAGGCACGGTCCTTCACCGGCCAGTCCATGAACATCGGCATGTTACCACTGGAGTCTTTCAGGAACTTCACTGTTTGACCGGCACCGTTGATGACGGTGATGGTCCGTTCATCTTCACCGATGCGTTGGGGTTCAAAGCTGGGAATCGTCGGCGGAATCCCATAATCCATCAGCCTCAATCCGTCTCCCACATCCACCCTCTTACCCCGTGTAAAGGATAATCCGGATCGGATGTCCAGAAGCCCCGGGGTAAAAAGCGACGGTGCGAATTGAAAGTACTCCCTGCGGAATTCCTCCTCCCATATCCGTTCAGGAGCGCCCTGTTCTACCCATTCCTTCAGTGTCTGCGACCAGAATCCATCGTGGATATACAGATCACCCGGTCTCTCGAACTTGCAGATACCCAGGAAACGTTCCCTCAAAGAAATGCTCATGATATCTCCTTTATGTTAGAGGTGCCTGTTCGTCGGTTGCGCGGCTCGTTACGTCAGTCGTCTATCGGCTGCGTCACGCTTCAGCGTGATTATGTCATATGGTGGCTGATGGTGTCGTTCCTGGACGCAACCGACCCACGAGAATCGTAACGAGCCGCGCAACCACAACCGCAAACCGGATCGCCCGAAGGCATTAATCAGTTGCCCGGAGTGCCGCGTCGGACCCCGCATCAGAAGGCCGCGTGGGCTGCTTTGCAAGATACATGAAGATGACACCGACAATAAATGCACCGAGAAAGATGTAGTAGGGCAACTGATAGCTGCCGGTTGTATCATAGAGCCATGCGGCGAAAACCGGTCCGCCGGCCATAGCGATCAGATTCAAGGGCATGACAACACCCCGTATCGTTCCGATGAATTGCCGGCCGAAATAATCGGCAAACAGAACTTCCCGGACAACCATGATCCCACCGATCGATATACCGTAAATGGTGGCATACACGAAGATAAACGGTGTGCCCCGGGAATAGATGAGGGTCGCCAGTCCAAGGGCACACCCCAGATAGACGATCATGATACAGTACCGGACAGAAAACCGCTCTGCGAGAAGTCCCCACGGAAGCTTAACAACCGCACAAAAGAACGCATAGGTTGTCATGGAAGCCGTGGCCATGTCCGGCTGGACCCCCCTGGCTTGCATGTAGGGATAATAATGGATCATAACCCCCGAAAAGGCCAAACCCGTGGCATTGAAGGCGATGAGCATCAGCCACAGGGATTTGGTGTGCAGGGCTTCTTTCAATGTCCAGCTGATTTCCAGCCGATCCGATGCATCGGGGTCCGCAGGGTCGTCATGCTCATGTGACGCCCTATCAGGATCGATGCCATCGGGCAATAAGCCGAGATCTTCCGGGCGTGTCTGAATAAAGAGAAGCGTTGGAATGAATGCGAGCCCGAGGATGAGGATGCTACAGGTCTCGAGCGCCTGTCGCCATCCGAAATGGGTAATCAGGTAATGATTCAAAGGTATGAATATCAGGCCACTGACCGATACTCCCATGGAGGCAACGCCCATCGCCCGACCCCGCATGCGCACGAACCACTTTGCAATGACCGTGTGGGATACCAGCCCGCCGAAACCGATCATACCCAGTGCCCCGAAGACACCATAATACAGGTAGAACTGTTGGGGGGTCTGCATCCGGCTGACGAGAAATGCCGATCCGGCGGCCGCCAGGACGCCACCGGACATCAGCCATCTTGCGCCGTTTCCCCTGTCTGCGATATGTCCGATGAACGGACCCAGCATACCGGAGACGAGACTGCGTGCGGTAAACACGCCGGCAATCATTACCGTGCTCCAACCAAACTCCTCGCCGATGGGTCCGATAAACAGGCCGAAGGTGTAAAAACCAAATGCATCAGCGATGAGCCAGCACAGAAAACAGGCGCCGACGATGACCCAACCGTAGAAGAAAGGGAGCTTTTTCGCAACGGTTGAGGCGATCACGTATGGTCCTTTGCGGTCATATCCACTGAATGCGTGCCGGATTTCTAGACACCAGTCGTTCGTATGTCACATTTGGATAGCCCGTTACCATTGAGACGACGGGAAGGTTTTTCTCCGGAATCTGCATCAGTTGCTTCAGCTCTGCAGATTGCTGTGCCGCACCGATAAGAAAGCCGTTATAGCAGGTGCCGAGCCCTTGGGCTTCGGCCAGGAGACCCATCTGCATCGCAGCCAGGCCCGCATCGATTTCCGGACCTGGGGATGCTTCCACATCGGCATGAACAACGATGAGCACCGGGGCATGGAAGAACAGGGTGTCAACCCCCTGTTTATTGAGCTGCAGACGAAACGGCCAGACCTGTGCGTATGCCTTCATGGCTTGATCCGCGCCTGTCAGGGTTTCTCCCTTCTTCTCTTTTTCTGCGAGCCAGGAAAGTGTCCTTTCCGAACCTTTGGCATGAAACTCGATGCATCGGTCCCTGATTTTGTGAAGTATCTCCGGTTTCTCCACCACCGTATATTCCAGTGATTGCCGATTGCCACCGGTGGGTGAAAAGCGACCGGCCTCGATGATCTGTGCAATCTTTTCGCGTTCCACGGGGTCCTTTTTATATCGTCGGGTGCTTCTTCGGGAACGAAAGAATGCGAGCAGCGCATCCGGCGCAGGGATATCTTCGGGGGAGGGGGTCGGCACGCATTCCTCATCATTCAAGCCGGATAGCGTAATAGCATTTTCCGGACAGATGGCCTTGCAGTGCCCGCACAGGTTGCATGGATCGGGGGAGACTTTAATCGTATCATCATCTCTGGTCAGATGTCTTCTGACGCAGATATCGATGCACGCTTCACACATGATGCATAATTCGGGGTCGATCTGGATATCTTCCATAGTGCGCTCCTCTTTTGGATGATTTAGGCACGCCAATATAGATGGATGCAGGTAGTGTGTCAAATCAAAAGGAGCGGGGGCCTGGATGAAGCTACATCAAAAGAGGGTTTCAGTGTTCAGGTGTCAGGCCAGCCTTCGGCTGGGTTAAGTCCTTAAATCTCTTTCCTGACACCTGACACCATTTCTACCTGGGTCGTTTCTCCCACAATCACATGGATCCCGTCCTGGGGCGTCAGCCCACTCGTGCGGGCATCTATTTCCCTTTGTAATTCGGTGTTCTTTTCGCGGCAAAGGCCTTTGCGCCTTCCATGAAATCCTCGGTGGTCCTGATCTGGGTGTTTAGCTTCCTTTCCAGGGCGAGACCCTCCTCCAGATCCATATCGTAGCCCTTGATCATCGCCTCTTTCGATGCCCGGACCCCTAAAGGACCTCTTTCACAGATCATCTCTGCAATTTCCATCGCCACTGGCATCAGCTGATCTCTGGGTACCACCCGGCTAACCAGGCCGTAGCGCAACGCCTCCTTTGCATCGATTCGGATGCCGGCAAGCAGCATCTCGGCGGCCACCGCCTGGGGGATAAACCGGGGAAGGCGAATGGTGCCACCGGCTCCGGGCATAAAGCCAATGTTTATTTCCGGCTGGCCCATCTGGGCATTATCCGCAGCGATTCGGATATCGCAGGTCATGGCCAGCTCCAGTCCACCACCCAGGGCATAGCCGTGTATGGCTGCGATGAAGGGTTTCATTATCGTATCCGCGCGTACAGGGGGACCTTGTGCCTGTGCCTGCACTGCTCTTACGTCCTCGTCGGATGCGGGCTGGAATCCCTTAATATCTGCACCGGCTGAAAAAGCTCTGTCACCGGCTCCGGTGATGATGGCCACCCACAGATTCGGATCATCGCGGAAATCAATCATCGCCTCACGCAACTCGCTTGTCAGATCAAAATTCTGTGCATTCAGGGCTTCCGGACGGTTGAGGGTGATTACCGCAATCTTGTCCTTCTTTTCATATAATACAGCTGGCATCATTGACCTCCTTGTTGGGGGGTGAAAGGGTAATTGGTTCAGAAACATGATTACAAAACGGTCAGCGCACTCAGGATGCAAATAAGAGCCGTTGGTCTTGGTTTCAGTGTTCGGGTGTCAGATTTCAGGATAGAGGAGCGATTCCCTCATATGAAACCCCTAATGATTTTTCACCACGGAAAGGCACAGAATAGGTCACGGAAACAGCAAACTACAACTTAAGTTGTCCTTTCTTATTGTCTGTGAAATTCTGTGGGAATCCGTGGTAAAAC
>JAZFSW010000235.1:0-3577 GCA_036446375.1 Desulfobacterales bacterium
GTTGATTTCAGACGCCCGATTACTTCTCCTCACCGATTCCCGTTTTGAATTACAGGCCAAGAAGGAAGCTCCGCTTTTTGAGGTTATCTGTTACAAGGAGAGCCTGGCCCAGATACTCCCTGACTGTCTTTCTTCCCTCCATACGAAGCGACTCGGATTCGAAAGTACCCGTCTTTCTTTTTCCCAACACAAAGCCATCAGCGAAGCACTCGACGCTGAAGGCATGGACGTTGAGTTGGTCGGAACGGAGAATATGGTGGAGAGCTTTCGCATGATCAAGTCAGAATCAGAGATCGATAGCACGCGAGACGCCCTGGGCATAGCGGAAACGGTTTTCAGTGATTTCATCGGGCATATTGTACCGGGCATGACAGAAAAAGACGCCGCATGGGGCCTGGAAAAGGCACTGCGCGAAGCCGGTGCCGATAGTCTGTCTTTCCCCATCATCTGTGCTTCGGGTCCCAACAGTGCATTGCCCCATGCCATACCCGGTACACGTGCATTTAAAGCGGGAGAACCGATTCTCTTTGACTGGGGAACGCGCTGCAGAGGCTACTGTTCCGATATATCCCGGACCGTGACCATCGGTCAGCCCGATGACCGTTTTGAGCAGATCTACCCGGTGGTCTATGATGCCCAACAGCTGGCTATCGGGGCCATCAAGGAAGGCGTGAGTTCCAAGGCCGTGGATACCCTTGCACGCGATTATATCGATCAGAAGGGATTCGGGGAGCAGTTCGGTCATGCGCTGGGTCACGGTACCGGTCTGGCGATTCATGAACCCCCCCGGCTGAGTCCCTTCACCGATTCCCCGCTCACCTCCGGTATGATTGTTACGGTCGAACCGGGCATATACCTGCCGGAATGGGGGGGCGTGAGGATTGAGAACATGGTGGTGGTTCGGGAAGATGGGGCAGAGGTGCTGAACACCCTTAATGATACCAATTTTTCTCCCTTCATCTGATTCACTCAACTTTCGGGTTTCGCCACAATAGTAGCGAAATGGGTGGTTTGATGGCGAGTTTGCACAGCGGCGGCAAACTATTCATTTCGCGACGGTATGAATCCCGAAAGTTGAGTAATTAAGACATCAGGGAATCCGCCGGATGTGATGCGCAGAAAGCCCCTTAGCGACCTGTCAGCAAGCGGTGAGACCGCCAGGCACACATGACCCCACTAGATATCCTCGTTGACCAGTATATCAACTATCTTCTGGTTGAAAAAGGGCTCTCGAAAGGAACCCTTTCCGCATACAGCAGAGATCTATCCCGCTATCTGGACCACCTGAAGGCATCCGGGATAACCGATATTTCAAAAGCAGATACCACGGTGATCCTCACGCATCTGGCCGCTTTGAAAGACACCCACCTCGGCTCCCGGTCCCGCGCACGGCACTTGAGTACCCTGAGGGGGTTCTGCCGGTTTCTTACGCAGGAAAAAATAATTGCTTACGATCCGGCTCAACAGGTGGATCTGCCCAAGAGTGGTCTTAAGCTGCCCGATGTGCTGAGTGTTGAAGAGATCATCCTGCTGCTGACTGCACCGGATTCAGAAAAGCCCCGGGGGCAAAGGGATGGGGCCATGCTTGAGCTGCTCTATGCGGCCGGTCTCAGGGTATCTGAGATGATAACCCTCAGACTCACGGATATTAATGTCGAGGCAGGCTTTGTCAGGGTCTTTGGGAAAGGATCAAAGGAAAGGATTGTGCCTATCGGAAAATATGCAAGGGACCGGATCAATGGTTATATCCGATCGGCAAGACCGATGTTGTTAAAGGGCCTCGTCAGCCCCTATCTTTTTGTTGCCAGAGCAGGAAAACCCATGACACGCCAGGGATTCTGGAAACGCTTGAAGCAATACGCCCTTGCCGCCGGCATCCCTAAAAAGATATCGCCCCACAGTCTGCGACACTCCTTTGCCAGTCATCTGCTGGAAGGGGGCGCTGATCTCAGAGCGGTTCAGGTCATGTTGGGCCATGTGGATATATCCACGACCCAGATCTATACCCACGTGGCCAGGGAACATCTGAAAAAGATGCATGAAAAGTATCACCCGAGGGGGTAAAGAGAAGCAGTGTTCAGGGTTCAGTGTTCAGGGCAGTTCTTTAGATGCTCTTACTGACACCTGAAGCCTCCATGTATTGTGTCTTTCTTTCGCGATCAGATCGGCTGCTTGTTAGCCAGTGGCAACGCCTATGCCTCTCTATCCAGCGGACGCGCGGCCAATGACTCGGGGTCACCGGATAGAATCTCTGTTACCGGCAGTGTGGCGATATCGAGAAATTTACTGCTTTCCTTTCTCATCTCATCATCATCCAGCAAATCCATCACACGCGAGAATGAGTCTTCTATCAGGATTTCACGATCATGCTGTTTTCGGTGTACGCCGAACCGAATATGTGCCATTGCCTCCCGATCCAGTTTGTTGATGACATTCTTTGTGGTCCAGATGGACCCATAGCGGGAAAAATCAGACAACCGGCCCGCATAATTGATAGAGTCACCCAGTGCGGTAAATTCGACATGAGCTGAAGAGCGTATCGTTCCGAAGAATTCCTGTCCCTCATTGATGCCGATATTCATATACAGATCGTTGAGCCATCCCTTTCGAAGCTTCCATTCATTGCTGAATTCCTTCATCCGCTCTTTAATTTCCATTGCACAACTCAATGCACTTTTCACATAATCGGATCCGGGTTTCTTGATAAAATAATACAGCATACCGTCTCCGGCATGTTTGCCATAGAGCCCGCCATATTTGTCAAAAGAGACCTGCAGTGTCTTCCAGAGCTGATTAATCAGCTCAAAATATTCTTCGGGAAGCAGCTCTGCGCTGATTCTAACCGAATCCTGCAGATCGGCCACAACCACGCACAGCGAAATCTGAGAGGGCATGCGATGTTCCAGCAATTCCTTGATAATCCTTCCCCGCTGGGAGAACATCTCCATGATGTCATTGAGCATTTTATCTGCCGGAACATAAACAAAGAAAATGCCTTCCCTGAAGATCATGCTGTGCACCTGGTAGCTGGCAACGGTGCCGTCTTTTGCCACAATATCCAATGGCGCGCTGTGCGCGCTTCCTCCGGGAAACACAGACTCGTCGTCATAGACCTTTTCAAGGAACTGCACCTCGGATTCCCCTATGCCCGGATACAGATGAGGGATATGGTCCCTGGGAAGCTTGGATTTCACAAAGGGCAGATGCTGGGCAATGACCTTTTCCCGGTTTTGAACCTGTGTACTGAATTCCCAGCCAAAAAACAGTTTGAACAGGTTTCGAGATTCCTGTTCGGCAATCTTTCCCACGGGCCGGTTAAAGATCTGATCTTCGGCCACCTGATTGATCCACTCGATCTCAAGATTGGGATTGACCAGAAAGGCCGGAAATTGAATCTCATCGATGGTCAGGGTGAGACTGCCGCTGTCGGTTGTGTCCCGGGGCAATGGCGTTACGGTGCGCCGGTCGCGCACGGTGATCGTCTCACTGGGTTTTTCGGGCGGGATATCAATCTTCTTTCCGTCGGTCTTAATCTCGGTATTGCCCTTGGCGGCCGAGATGTTAGCGGAGAAATTAT
>JAZFSW010000236.1:0-2764 GCA_036446375.1 Desulfobacterales bacterium
TCATCGAGAAAGAACGTGCCGCCATCGGCTGTTTCGAATCTACCGGTCCGTTTCTGGGCGGCACCGGTAAATGCGCCCCTTTCATGACCGAATAATTCTGATTCAATAAGCGAAGGAGAGAGCACCGAGCAATTGAGTGTAACAAAGGATCCCTGCCATCGATCCGAAAGGAAGTGGAGCCGGCTTGCAGCAAGCTCTTTACCGGTACCCCGCTCCCCAATGAAGAGGACGGGCCTGTTAATCGGGGCAACTTTCGAAAGGCGTTCCTGAAACTCAAGGAAAGCCTCTGATTGCCCCAGGGCTTCGTTCATGCCGGACGGAGATTCCGTCTGCCCGTCTCTATCGAATGGGTCGCTTTGCTTTGCCATGGTAAAATCCACTACATATTAGCTGTTTTCCATAAATAGTGGTTTTCAGTACCATATTACCGTAGGGGATGTCAAGGGGAAAAATCACTTAACCTACTAACCTTTTTAGAGATACTGATCTTGGCATGCTTCATGCTATATGAAGTGTCAGAACCCAACGGAAACGAAAGAAACCGACCGGTAAACATTGACCGGAATATAACCAGAGCCGATAGGGCCAAACGATCAAAGGAGGAATTATCATGGGCGTTTTCACAAGATTCAGAGACATCGTCAGCGCAAACATAAACGTTATGCTGGATAATGCAGAGGATCCTGAAAAAATGATCCGACTGATGATCCGCGAGATGGAAGATACATTGGTCGAAATCAAGACATCCTGTGCCGGGGTCATGGCAAACAGCAAGACCGTTCAGCGCCAGGTATCTGACAGCCGGGCACGGGAGATGGATTGGGGACAGAAGGCCGAGCTCGCAGTAAGCAAAAACAGGGATGACCTTGCACGTGAAGCCCTGGTCGAAAAGCGCAGATATGCCGAAAAGGCCGATTCCCATGAAGAAGAGCTGTCGGAGCTAAATGTCCTGATTGAGAAGTACAAACAGGATATCCGGCAACTTGAGGAGAAGCTCGGTACCGCCAGGGAAAAGCAGCGGGTACTGGTTCAACGCCATATCCATGCAAAAAGAAAAAGACGAGCCCAGGAGGACATCCGCCGGATCGACAGTTCGCAATCCATCGTCAAATTCGACGAATTTGAAAGCCGAATCGAGCAGATGGAAGCCAATGCCGACCTGGTCAACTACGGCAAGAAGCGATCCCTCGAACAGCAGATTGATGAACTGCTGACCGATGATGATATCGAAAAGGAACTGGAAGAGCTGAAGGCCAAAGACAAGGGTGACAGTTCGACACCGCCCGCATAGCCGATCCGGCTTTTCCATGGCCTGAATCATCAGCGCGAGAAAGGTGGTGGAAAGAAGAGCCGCCGGACAGATTATAGGAGAATAGAAGATGCGTTACCATATCCGTAAAAGCAGAGTCCGGGGCCGTCATACAAAGGGTGGCTACAGAAGTGTCCGAAGACGGAAAAGAGCACGCGACCTTGAAACACGGGTGGTCAGGGCCATCTCCCTGGGAACCATCCTTTCGGGTGCCGCGGTCTGTCTTGCCTCTGTGGGTGCCGGGCTAAGCCTGATACTGGTTGCCACAGTGGTGCTTGCTGAGGTATGATCCGGGGAAACAATGCCCCGTGCTTTCCTCTGGCATCTAATGGGGTCTGATCACACGCAAGAAGGATCCACTCCAAGGAGAATATGTCCATGCACGCAGTTACTGTCCTAGCTTCGGTTCTTGGCCTGATTGTTATCTTCGTCGCCCTGGTTTTTGGCACGGTTCTCACATTCATCAAGATCTTAAAAGGTGATATTTCGCGCAAGCGTCAGACAAGTGATGCAGAAGAAGCCCGGATGATTCAGGAAATATTCCAAAGCATGATCCGAATGGAAGATCGGGTAGAAACCCTGGAGACCCTTCTGCTGGAGCGAGAAAAAAAAGGAAGAAGACAATGACTAGATTTCAGCGCGTATTTGACAATGGGCTCTATCGTTCCCGTAACGGCAAGATCCTCGGCGTGATCCAGGGATTGGCCGATCATTTTGATTTCAAGGTTTTCTGGCTGAGATTGTTTGCCGTCATTCTGGTTTGCATGAGTGGCGTCTGGCCGGTGGTAGTCCTCTATTTTCTTGCCGGATTCCTCATGAAGCCCGAGCCGGTGATACCGATAGCAACCCGCGAGGAAGACGAGTTTTACGAAAGCTATATCCACTCCCGCCGCGGAGCGACCCATCGCCTGAAACGGCACTTTGAAAACCTCGACCGCCGTATACAACGCATGGAGCATATTGTAACAGACACCGAATTTGAGTGGGAACAGAGAATGAATTCATAGCGCGTCGCGAATGACCGATTCTATCGTTTCGGCACCCCTCCCCCATTTTCTGCAAAATGAACGTCAAATATGCCGGTTGACTTTCCCCCATGGAATCGTTAGATCTCTTGATCATAAGAATATCAAACGAAGAAGAACAGAAAGGGAGGGTTACTGAATGAATGTCATCGGCCTTGTCTGCAGTCCCCGAAAAGAGGGCAACACGGAAATCCTGATCACCCAGGCACTGAATTCAGCCAAAGAATCCGGTGCACAGACCGAAATGCTACATGTGGCAGACCTGGCCATTTCGCCATGTGATGCCTGCGGTGCGTGCGCTTCAGAAGGCATTTGTGTCGTAGAAGATGATATGCAGATCGTCTATGAGAAACTTGATTGGGCCGATGGTATCCTATTCGGCACACCGGTCTATTTTTTCAATGTCAGTGCTCAGGCCAAAGCGATTATC
>JAZFSW010000237.1:0-3868 GCA_036446375.1 Desulfobacterales bacterium
ATATCCCGGTGCGGTTGATAAGCGGCATGCAAAGCGTGTTCTTTGAATGAAATCCTGTCTTCTTGTCAATCTGGGAATAAAAACGCGGATCGCTATAGACATCGTTGATAATCAGGGGCTCCTTCTTCTGGAAGACCCAGCCGACAATGCCATTGTCTGAAGGCATACGAATTTCATTTCTCTCCATACCCGTTGCCACCAGAGACCACAGTTCTTTGCTCGCCTCATCATGCAGATAAACGGTGCTTCTTTGCGTATCCATTATCTTGTTTGTCTGCGCAATAATGACTTCAAATAAGGTGTTCAGATCCATCTCGGAAGTGATGATCTGGCCGACATCAAACAGCAATTCATGTTTGCTGATCCTATCTCTTACAGCAACGTCTTCGGTGCGTCGACCGGCCTTTCTTTCTTTTCGCTGTTCATCTTCATTCGTCATTGCAGATACCATTTCTTGAAAAAAACAACTTCGTAGAACGGGTGGGAGATTGGCGGTGCCTGCGGGAAACCATTGCGGGGCATCGGGTGGGTCGGGTCATATGACCGGAACCCCCCCCGATGCTGAAGTGAAAAGTCCTTTACTAGCGCGTCTTTAGGAGCTCAATGATAACGCTTCCCGGTCCGCCGATCTCCACGTAGGCCATGGCCTTGGGAATCGCGATCATGACCGTTCCCCCATCTGCCTTGAGTTTTTCAACCGCATCATCCACATCGGCAACCATGTGGCAGATATGATGCAGGCCCTCGCCTTGGGCAGCAAGGAACTTGGCCCAGAGCGATTGGTCTTCCAAAGGCTCAAGCAGCTCATACTGTATCCCGCCTACCTGGGCATGGGCCAGTTTCAGCGCACCGGCATCTGTGAACCGCCAGGGTCCGGCCCCGAGTTTCTGTGTCCAGGACTCCGCAGTAGCTTCAGCGTCCTTGACAACAACACCGGTATGATCAAATGAATCCAATGTCACTAAGCTTCCCATAGTATCCTTCCTCCTCTGCATGTTAAGTGTTTCAGCTTTGCTGACGATATTTCATCTCTAGTTAACCTCAACGTTGCATAAAATCGCCTGGGAATTGTGTGAAATGCTTCGCATTTCAATACGATACGGTACAGCTGTGATGTTCCACAGGAATTCACCCCTTATGGATTCCAGATCATGCGTCGATTCTGCTGCAAACCCATTGTGTTCGCGTCTTTCCTGGAGGTCAAGGTGAATTCCAATGCAACATCAGGGTTAAGACTTGCTTTCGATAGGTCATGACCATCAATCCTTCACAATCCATGGGCAGTTCTGGCAATAATCGGGTCCTGATGCTCCTTGCTCAGCTGGGTAAAGAAGGCATTGTAACCGGCGACTTTCACCATGAGATCCCGGTACTTCTCGGGTTCCTGCTGCGCATCCAGCAGTGTTTCTGTGGAAACAACGTTAACCTGCACATGGTAGATCTTCTGATCGATGAACGCTCTTATCAGGCCGGCCATTCTCTGCACGTCCCCACCCTCAAAAATGACCGGATCCACGCGCATATTGAGTATGACACCACCGAGTATCTCGACATTGTCCACCTTGCCGATGGATTTGAAAACGGCCGTCGGACCATTTACATCTTTCCCGGCACTGGGTGAGGCGGAATCTGCCAGGGGCTCCCAGGCCTTTCTACCCGAAGGAAGCGCCCCGACAACCTTTCCCAGAGGTACATATTGATGCATCGGAGATCCACCGGGACACCCCATGCCTCCCCGCAGATTCTTCATCAGCTTAAACTCGGTTACAAATTCATGCATGACCCAGGCCACCTCTTTGTCCACATAATCGTCGTCATTACCGTACTTGGGCACCTCCGAGCACATCTTTCGAATATCTTCATGGCCTTCAAAGTCCTTGTCCAGGGCGTCACACAGCTGGTCCATGGTAATTTTCTTATCTTCAAATACAAGCTTCTTGATGGCTGTCAGCGAATCACCGGCATCGGCGGGACCGGACACGACGCACGCCGTGTTGAAGTTGTAGTGGGCCCCCCCTTCTTCCCTGCATACGCCGTTTTCAATGCAGTCGTCTATCAGAGCCGACTCATACACGGTTGGGGCCAAATCGATGATGCGCTGCTCCATGCGGTTGCCATTGATTTGTGTGTTTCTTCTTAGCAGAGCAACCTGCTTGACAAATGCCTTCTTAACCTCTTCGAAGGACTTGAATTGCCTGGGGTCTCCGGTTTCCGCCCCGATCTTCCTATTGCTGGACCGACTCACACCATTGGTCATGACCAATTCCATAGCAGATGCCAGATTGGGAGAGCCATAGTAAAGATAGCCGGAATCCTTGCCGGGAATCCCCAACTCGATGCAACCAATGGGAGCCCCGGACCTGGCATCTTCCAGTGTCATCGCAGGTCCCCCCGAGCTGCCTCGTGCAAGGGCTTGATACACCAGAACATCATTGTTAATAAACTGGGGGTGACCGGTCCCGACGGCACAAAGCTCGCAGGCCTTAATCAGCAACCCCTCCGGCATCCGGTTGTGGACCTGCACACTGAAGAAGGGCTGCTTCAATCGCGTGTGCATCATCCCCTCGATGATCATGTATGACAATTCATTGGTGGCGTCGCTGCCGTCGGCATGGATGCCGCCCACGGTAACGGCAGCCACCGGCGGCGCATGGTTCAGCTTGATGAGAAAACAGTCAATCAACTCCTGTGCTTGCTCTTTGGTGATTCGCCCTTCCCTCAAATCGTTTTCATAGTAAGGGTATAAATAATGATCCACCTGACCGAGGCTTTCGCCACCGGCGTAACGATTCTCCCAGAGCGATAGCATCCAGGTGAGGTAGCACAACTGTATGGCTTCGTAAAACGTCGTTGGCGTGTCGGCAGGCACCCGATCAAACACCTCAGCCATTCTCAGTATCTCGGCTTTCCGCTGGGCATCTTCTTCATCCGCAGCCCGCTGTCTTGCCTTAGTAGCAAATCTGGCCCCCAACTCGGTAACAGCCTCCATTGCCATAACAACGCCTTCAAGAAAGGGAACCTTTCCAAGGTCTTCGGGATCGGTAAGCTCCAGCCGGGCCAATCTGTCCTCAGCTTCCTTCTTTATCCCCAGGAAGCCCTTATTGAGAACTTTTTCATAGCCGATGATGTTGTGGCCGTAGTGCATGCCGATGCTCTTTTCGTATTTTCCGTTTCCTTTCCAGTAGGGAATTATCTCCTCCCTGAGTTCCTTCTTTTCCTCATCGGTGAGGCTGTTTAAATCGAAGACGTCGTAGCCGGCCGCATCGGTGTCCGGCGGCGTTTTGCCGGTATTCAGGAAGGCCTCCAGAACAGGCCCGTTTGCCGGACTGACACTGGTGCATCGGGGTTTGACATTGGAGTACCCCAGAAGAAGCTCATCCGGATAAACATCAATGGGAGTTTCCCTGACAATCGCAGCAAAGACTTTCGCCTTCCGGGTGATCATCGGCTCTCCTTCAGTCTCCTTCATCACCCGGGTCTCGATGCGTGCTCTGTCTATCGAGGCGCTAGGCTTGAGAGACATGTAAGTTTCCCTCAGTCTCTCCACCCTCGATGTTGCTTTCATTTTTACAACCCTATCCAACATCTTGGATCCAAATCCGGCTGCCTGATTCAATGTATCCAGCATGAGAAGATCTCCTTTTCCTGCCTGTCGGCCTTGATGGCCTTGTTTTGTCTCACCACCTCAAGACATATCTGATACGGTGGTTGGGCCGCATATTGTGATATCCCCAATGTTGCAAAGAAGGGCGAGAGCTCAGCGATGAGGCCCCTTTTCACGCTGGTTCTGACCTTACGTCTGGAGTTCACTGGCCATAATAGCCAGGGGGCTCGGGAATATACCTTTAAGTGCTTGTAATTACTATCT